>NZ_MCTV01000088.1:25197-25578 GCF_002874545.1 Shewanella sp. 10N.286.52.C2 | reverse complement strand
TGCTGCACGTTCAGCTTCTAGTGCAATACGCGCTGCTTCGGCTTCTGCAGCTAGACGAGCTTGTTCTTCAGCCTCAGCAAGGCTTCGCTCTTCTGCTAACCTTTGTTTTTCTGCCTCCAAACGTTGCAGCTCTGCTACACGTTCAGCTTCTGCTGTAATACGCGCCTCTTCTGCTTCGACAAGGCGTTGCTCTTCAGCTAATTTCTGCTGCTCAACCGCTAAACGTTGTTGCTCGGCTTCACGTTCAGCTTTAGCTGCAAGGTGTGCTTCTTCGGCTTCTGCTAGGCTTCGCTCTTCAATTAAACGCTGTTGCTCTGCAACATGTTCTGCTTCTGCAGCAATACGCTCTTCTTCCGCTTCAGCAAGACGTAACTCTTCAGC
>NZ_MCTV01000088.1:0-24378 GCF_002874545.1 Shewanella sp. 10N.286.52.C2 | reverse complement strand
TAACTCTTCAGCTAAGCGCTGTTGCTCGGCTATACGTTCAGCTTCTGCGGCGCGTTCTTGTTCAGCTAATCGCTCCGCTTCTTCAGCAGCAATGGCCTGTTCTTTTGCCAAAGCCTCTGCAGCTTGCTCTTCTGCGATACGTTGCTCTTGTGCAACACGCTCTTGCTCTTTGGTTTTGTCTTTACGAAACCACGAAAAAAAACCTTTCTTTGCCATGTCTACTACCAATGCTAAATGAGCGATAAAATTCGGAGAAGTTTTCTCGAGTCATTAATACTAAACTTGTTAAAAGGAATCCTCACCTTTAAACAGCAGTTTGGTATAAAATATCGAGTATTCTAATTGGTTGCATAGTCTACCACTTTCTTTGTTCAGGCAAAATCACGAGGGCAAAATGTCCAAAAATAAGTCCGCAAGCGGCCAAGTCAGGATCATTTCAGGGCAATGGCGTTCACGAAAGCTACCTATTCATGATTTAGAAGGGTTACGACCAACCACTGATCGCGTCCGTGAAACCTTGTTTAATTGGCTTGCTAGCGATATCAGAGGTGCAAGGGTATTAGATTGTTTTGCAGGCAGTGGCGCCCTAAGTCTGGAAGCTTTATCACGTTACGCCAGCTATGCACGTATTTGCGAACTGCAGAGCAATGCGGCCAAACAGTTAAAGCAAAACTTACAAACCTTAAAATGTGACAATGCCGATGTCATCAGTGGCGACAGTCTGGCATTGCTAAAACAAGGTCTGAATAACGATAAAGGCTTTGATATTGCGTTTGTTGACCCACCATTTCGTAAAGGGCTGGCCAATACCACTATGGCGTTATTAGCTGAGCATAACTGGTTAAATGAGAATGCATTAATTTACCTAGAAACTGAATCAGATTTAACCCAGCTAGCGATCCCAAACCATTGGGTTGAGCTCAAGCAAAAAAATGCCGGTCAGGTAACCTATCGCTTATTTCAATATCAGCTTGATGAATAGCATTTCAAACAAGCAACAAATCTAATAGAGGATACCCATGAAATTTTTTATTATCGGTGGTAAAAGTTTAACTTTAATCATGTGGTTAGTGATGTTTTATAACTTATTTATGCCGTTTGAAGGCCAAGTCAGCATAGTGTTGAATATCTTATTTTTTATCACTGTAATAATGCATTTTTTCCAATTACTTATTTTCAACACCATGTTTAGCAGCTTACTTAAGTTATCTGTCGTTGATTATCTTAAAGTGTATTTTTTTGGTGTTTTCGGTTTACTTGAGTACCGACAAAAAGTACTAGAGCTTGATAAAGCCGAGTAGTCGTTAGATTTAATTGAAATGCAAGCATAAAAAAACCTCGCCTAGGCGAGGTTTTTTCTTAATCAGGTCATCACTCCTGATTATGAATCGTCACTTACTTTTTAGGGTAAGGGTGAGCAACACCTTTATGACAATCTACACAAGTCTTTCTCTTGTCGCCTTCTTGCTTAGCATTACGCTCATGCATTCTTACAGCCATTTTCTTCATAGTCTCAGGCTGGTTTTCATAGATGCGCGTATGACAATGTTGACAGTTAGCAGAATCTGTTGCTTGGAAATACTTAAGTGCGATATCTGCTTGTTCTTTACGGTTCTCATCTAACCAAGCTTGAGTGTTGAAACCATCAATAGTTACGAAACCGTATAAATCTTTAGATACGATAATCTTTTTAACCAAGTAATCAACTGGGCCATGTGGAAGGTGACAATCTTGACACTGAACAGTCACACCAGCGCTACCGCCGCCATGTGCTGAAGCTAGTACTTCATCTTTCAATGAGTGATTGCTATGACAACTCATACAGAATTCATCTGAACTTGTTGCATGTAAAGTTTGTTGAGTGGCGAAATAGCCCACTACACCCAAAATAATACCCACTACAATCAGTGCGATAATAGAATATTTTGCGCTCGGTTTAAATAGTGCACGCCAGTTCATCGGACATCTCCAGTTAACAGTTTTATAATTTATAATTTTTAAACTCTAAAATATAAATTTTAAGTTCTAAAAATAGTAAATCTATTCTAGGTTGTTTTGCCCATAAAAAAACGAATTAAGAACATGTTTTAATTAATAAGTTACCAGTATATGCTCAAAATGAGATCAAGATCTAACTATTGAGGCTCAATGATAATTAATTTGACTCCTTTAAACTTAATACAGCTATAGCAAAATCGCAAAGTAGCCTTCACAAAAATGACAATTAACCTACCTTTGCAATATACTGTAAAAAAATCAGGTTTATTGCGCTATAGAATCATTATAGCCTCTGCCACTAGTTAGTTTGAGCGAGTATAAATATTCTGAAGCTGTTTATTGCTGCGGGTATTGTTTCGGGTTATATTAAGCCAGATCATCAGCAACTTAATTTAGCTTTGATTCTTGATTTATCACTAGATTATTGCGCTATTTAATTGTTATTGATGGCTACACACTTTGGAAAAGCATGAGCACTAAGTTAACGCACCAAATAATCGTTTTTATCACCCTCTTTGCCATTTTAGGCCAAGGGTTGATAACTAATGGTTACGCTATGGTCGCTAACCCTCTCATGCGCTCATCAGCAGAGATGTTAATGCCTAACGACAAAACATCCCAAGCAAATCTGAAGCAACACAGCAGTGCCGATACCCCTAATTGTCATTCATCTATGACTGAACAAGCCCCGCAAAAAACGACTCATTGTTGTGACGATGGCTCAATGCTCCAATCGAAAAAAGCTGATCAAAGCTGTTGTGACAGCAAAAATGGCTGCGCTATCGATTGTGGTCACTGCATTACTATCTCGATGACAGGGCATTTGCTCACATTTGATATCCTTCTCGCAAAAGCAGTCAACAGCAAGGCTGATGCCACTGCAGTGCCACACTTTTTCTTCCATAAAACCCTTCCAGAATTTCGACCTCCGATTAGTTAAATTACTGACAGAATATTTTTAGCCTAGCACTGTCCTCTGTGCCATAGCTAAACACCTATACTTGCTAGTATTTACAGTTTTTATAAACGGTTCGCTTTATTTGCCAGCCGTATTTTGAGGTTATGATGAAACACGCTATTTTATTGATCACCATTGCGGGTTTTCTAGCTGGGTTATGCACTAATCCAGTCGCTGCTCAACAAGCAGCAACACATAGTCATATTTCGACTGACCAGCATCAGCATGATGCAGAAAAAACCAGCTATTCATGCCCGATGCACCCTGAAGTTATTAGTCATAAATCCGGTGATACTTGTCCTAAATGCAATATGTTCTTAGAAGAAGTTAGCCCTGAGGCTGCCATAGACCATAGCGCTGAAACGACCTATTTCTGCCCAATGCACCCTGAGGTCACCAGCCATAAATCAGGCGATACTTGTCCTAAGTGCAATATGTTCTTAGAAGAAGTTAGCACTGAAGCTGCCATAGACCATAGCGCCGAAACGACCTATATCTGCCCGATGCACCCTGAAGTTAGCAGCCACAAACAAGGTGACCGCTGCCCTAAGTGCAATATGTTGTTAGTGGTTAAAGAAGAAGAGGAAGAAGTCGACCATAGCCAACATCAGCATGCACAAGATGAACAGATAGAAAACCTAGCAGTGCAACCCACACAGAGTGCTGCAGATAAAGTGTTTAATACTGTTAAACCAAGCCTATTACCCTCGGATGCAGAGCCAAGCATTAAATATGTCTGCCCAATGCACCCGCATATTGTTTCTGACACCCAAGGCACTTGCCCTATTTGTGGTATGAATTTAGAAAAAGTCACCATGGGCGCTGCGACAGAAGAAATCGTGGTGGGTGTATCTGGCGGCATGCAGCAAGCTTTAGGCATGCGCACTCAACAAGTTGAAAGAGATACCCTATGGCGCCTGGTTAAAACCATCGGCACCGTTGAGTATAACGAAGACAGCATTACCCATGTTCATGCTCGAGTGACTGGTTGGGTGGAAAAACTGCATATTAATAATGTTGGCCAAAAAATAAAAAAAGGTCAGCTCATGTATGAGCTTTATTCACCTGAACTTATTAATGCTCAAGATGACTACTTACAAGCGCTTGATTATTTGGAGCAAGACAATCAACGTGGCGGTGTGCTCGAGCGTAAAGCCCGCCAACGTTTAGCGCTTTTAGGGGTGTCATCAAAAATTATTCAACAATTAGAAACCAGCGGCGAAACTGTTTTTAGAGTGCCTTTTTATGCCCCGCAAGATGGGGTTGTCAGCCAAATGGACATTCGTGATGGCATGTATATCCAACCCGGTAATGCCTTAATAGAATTAGTCGACTTATCCACGGTTTGGGTCATTGCCGATGTGTTTGAAAATGAACAAAGCTGGCTAGAAAAAGGCCGTCCTGCAGAAGTCACAGCATCGGCCCAAGGCTTATTTGATCTTGAATCTGACATTGATTATATCTATCCAGAACTCGACCCTGTCACTCGCGCCATGCGTGTCAGAGTAAAATTAGCCAATCCAAATGCAAGCCTACGACCAGGAACCTTAGTCGATGTGTCTTTATTTGGCGGCCCTAAACGCAACATTATTACTATTCCCACAGAAGCACTGATATTAACCGGCCGTGAAAATCGAGTAGTAGTTCAGCGTCACGATAGCGGATTTACTTCGGTACCTGTAAAAGTCGGCATCATTGCGCAAGGAAAAGCAGAGATCATTGAAGGCATCAATGAAGGCGACCATGTGGTGGTTTCAGGGCAGTTCCTGCTTGATTCAGAAGCCAGTATTCAAGGTAGCTTGTTACGTTTAAGCGGCGCAGATAAAGCGCCTGCAGCCCATAACCACTAAGGAGCACTCTCATGCTAGAGAAAATAATCAGTGCTTCGATAAAGCAACGTGCGATGGTGTTATTACTCACCTTAGTGGTTGCAGTGATCGGTTATCAAGCCATGCGCACCACCCCATTGGATGCCCTGCCGGACTTATCTGATGTGCAAGTGATTGTTAAGACCTCATATCCAGGTCAAGCACCGCAGTTAGTCGAAGATCAAATTACTTATCCATTATCCACAGCGATGCTGGCTGTACCTGGGGCGAAAACCGTACGTGGGTTTTCGATGTTTGGCGACTCATTCGTCTATATCATTTTCGAAGATAATACCGATATCTACTGGGCTCGGTCACGAGTTTTAGAATACCTATCGCAAACCCAAGATCAGCTTCCAGAGGGCGTTAGCCCCACTTTAGGGCCTGATGCTTCTGGTGTCGGTTGGGTATTTCAATACGCCTTAGTCGATAGACAAGGTAATCACGATTTAGCCCAGCTGCGTTCATTGCAAGACTGGTTTTTAAAACTGGAATTACAAAGTGTCGAAGGCGTATCTGAAATTGCTACGATTGGCGGCATGGAGCAATCTTATCAAATCGTGGTCGACCCACATAAACTCGCCCTTTATCAAATCGATTTGATGACGGTTAAAAATGCGCTAGCAAGCTCTAATAGCTCTGTCGGTGGCTCGGTTATTGAAATGGCCGAAGCCGAGTACATGATTACTTCATCGGGTTATCGACAAAACATTGAAGATTTTGCCGAAATTCCTTTAGGGGTGTTATCTGATGCTGGCACACCAGTATTAATGAAAGATGTGGCGCAGCTGCGAACAGGCCCTGCTGCCCGCCGTGGTATTGCTGAACTTGATGGTAAAGGTGAAGTCGTTGGCGGCATTGTGGTTATGCGCTATGGCGAGAATGCCCTTGAAACCATTAATAATGTTAAACAAAAGATTAAGCAAATTGAAAGCGGTTTACCTGAAGGGGTTGAATTAGTTATCACTTACGATCGCTCAGAACTTATCCTCAATTCTGTGGATAATCTGATGCACAAAGTGATGGAAGAGATGCTGGTCGTTGGCCTAGTTTGCTTACTATTTCTATTACATGCTCGCTCAACACTGGTTGCCATAATCACCCTGCCATTATCTATATTAAGCAGTTTCATTATCATGCATTTTATGGGGGTTAATGCCAACATCATGAGCTTAGGAGGTATTGCCATTGCCATAGGCGCCGTTGTCGATGCCGCCATTGTCATGGTAGAAAACGCCCATAAACATTTAGAGCGATATCGGGCTGAGCACGGTAAACCACCCGAAGGTGAAGCCCACTGGCAACTAATTAAAGAGGCCTCTGTTGAAGTAGGGCCTGCGCTATTCTTTAGCCTGCTAATCATCACCTTAAGCTTTATTCCTGTATTTGCACTGGAAGCTCAAGAAGGCCGTTTATTCCACCCACTGGCGTTTACTAAAACCTTTGCTATGGCGTCTTCTGCAATACTGGCCATCACCTTGATCCCAGTATTAATGGGTTATTTTGTGCGCGGTAATATCCCTGATGAACGCAAAAACCCCATCAGTCGATTTTTGATTGCCATATACCAGCCATTACTCAAACTGGTATTAAAATTTCCTAAATTCACCATCTTATTAGCGCTGGTCATTTTAGCCAGTGCTTACTATCCGATGACAAAGATGGGCTCTGAGTTTATGCCAGAACTCGCTGAAGGTGATTTACTTTATATGCCTACAACCCTGCCAAGTGTCAGTGCAGGTAAAGCCGCTGAAATTTTACAGCAAACCGATAGATTGATTAAAACGGTACCAGAGGTCAAAAGAGTATTTGGTAAAGTGGGCCGCGCGATGACCGCTACCGATCCTGCACCATTAACCATGCTTGAAACCACCATCATGCTTAAACCACATGCCCAATGGCGTGAAGGCGTGACCTTAGAATCTATTATTGCTGAATTACAGAGAACGGTGAAAGTGCCCGGCATGACTAACGCATGGGTGCAGCCGATAAAAACCCGTATCGATATGCTGTCCACCGGGGTTAGAACACCTGTCGGCATTAAAATATCGGGTTCAGATGTGGCCGAACTGGAAAAAATTGGCGCTGAAATCGAAGCGGTAATGAGCCAAGTGCCAGGCACAACATCAGCATTTGCGCAGCGAAGTAGTGGTGGACGTTATATCTATATTGAGCCGAAACTAAAAAATGCAGCTCGATATGGTATGACCCTAAGTGACATCCAAGATGTGGTGCAAATCGCCATCGGCGGTATGAATATAGGGGAATCAATTCAAGGTCAAGAACGTTACCCAATTAACATTCGTTATCCACGAGAGTTACGTGACAGCATCGAAAAGCTCAGAGATTTACCGGTATTAACCAAAACCGGTAAATACCTGCCATTAAGCGTCTTAGCCGACATCACCATCAGTGATGGACCGCCCATGCTTGCCAGTGAAAATGGCCGTTTAATCTCATGGGTGTTTGTCGATATTAAAGATATTTCTATCGGCGAATATATCGAGCAAGCGCAAATAGCCTTAGGCCAGCAAATCACTTTGCCAGCACGTTATAGCTACAGCTTTGCGGGTCAATATGAATATATGCAGCGTGTTGAAGCCAAGATGGAGTTAGTCATTCCACTAATGCTGGCAGTTATTTTTATATTACTGATGCTGACCTTTAACTCGTTTGCTCAAGCTTCAGTAATTATGCTGAGTTTACCCTTTGCCTTAGTAGGCAGTGCCTGGTTTTTATATTTGCTGAACTTCAACTTTTCGGTTGCGGTATCTGTGGGGATGATTGCCCTTGCGGGTGTCGCCGCTGAATTTGGCGTGGTGATGCAGGTGTATCTCAACAACAGTATAAAAGACCGAAAACATCATGACACTCTCAATAGCAAAGATGATTTACGCCAAGCATTGATTGAAGGTGCTGTAATGCGGATTCGCCCCAAAGCGATGACAGTTGCGACCATATTTTTTGGCTTACTGCCGATAATGTGGGGCACAGGAACCGGTAACGAAGTGATGCAGAAAATTGCCGCACCTATGGTTGGTGGCATGGTCACTGCGCCGCTGCTATCGCTGTTTGTTATTCCAGCCATTTATTTACTAATCTATGGTCGTAAACTCAGTAACTAGGTTTACAAAGTCACTCATAAACTCTAAAAAAGGCGCTTAAGGCGCCTTTTTATCTATAAAGCCACAAGCTGAATATAAGCTTGTTAGCTTGGTTCACTGAGTACGCCTTGCTTTTCTCGTGCCAGTTGCATCATCCTTAAAAGACCCCAAACCATAATACAACCTCCGACTCCAACCATAGCAAACAGCAGTATTGGCTTCGCCAGCATCGGATAAGCCGCTGTATCAAAACCTGCAAACAAGCCATATAAACCCGCCGCCATTAATAACGTGCCAGGAAAATCAATGACTGCCACCATGGTCATTTTCTTTTGAATTACCGCGAGTTTTTCGTCCTTTGTGAGTGTCATAAGTCTTCCTTGATTAGATTTACAGTTTAACTTTCAAGCAATTATTCTACTTCAGACGCTACCTCGGTCAATGCAATAATTGAAAAAGTGCCGCCTTGGGGATCATCAATCACCGCAAAACGACCCACATCCGGAATATCCGTAGGCGGGACACAAATTCGCCCGCCTAGAGCTTCGGCATCTTGAGCCATAGCATCACAATCTTGCACACTAAAATACAGCATCCAATGGGGCGGGGTATCACCCCACTCGGACGTCATTTGCATCATACCGCCAATGGCTTGCTTATCCACCAGCCATTGCACGTAATCAGCTATGCCCATTGAAGACATATCAAGGCTGTTAGTCTCAAAGCCAAGCGCTTGGGTATAAAAATCGGTTGATGTGGCCAGATCGCGGCACATATATTCAACCCAGCACAAAGTATTGGGCTCAAATGAGCGCTTAATGCCGATATGGTTAATGGCCTGCCAGATTGAAAATCGTGCGCCATCAGGATCTTGGCACACAGCTATAATCCCTGAATCACCAACAGAGTGAGGGCCTGCAATAATTTGTCCACCCGCAAGCCTAATGGCTTTAATTGTCGCCTCAACATCATCAACGGCAAAATAAAGCTGCCAATGGGTTGGCAAACTCTCCATCTCTTTGGGCATTTGATACATAGCCGCAATGTCATCACCCGCTAACTGCAACATAGTGTAATGACCCTCAGGCATGGGCATATCATCAGCCTGCCACTGAAATAGGCTTTGGTAGAATGCTTTCGCGGCATACCAATCATGACTGGCAAGTTCGACCCAACAAGGTTGCCCTTGTTTATAGTGTGACACCTTCATACACCTCACCCTGCTGTTGATAATGACTTATAAGAATAAAGGTTTAAGCTGAACCTAAATGACAACACTCTTTAAGTTAAGACACTTTTAAAGCTAAAGTCGAGTTGGCAATAATGGTTGGTTATTCGTATAAAAAATGACATTTAAATAATAAATACAACTTAAAATCATAGCCTTATATAGACAACAATATCAGCAAGCCATGGCTAGTCACTATCGGTCACAAGTCGTAAATTACACACACCTTTAGTCAAAATGCTAACAGTCACATCCTTACTTGCTAGAAAACGCCCATAAAAAAGCCCTTTTCAAAGGGCTTTTTGGAGGTCATTTCGGTGTTTAAACACCACTTTATCTAGCTAAAGTATTATTTATAAACTGGCAGTAACTCAGCCATCGCCAACAAATGACATGCGCCGGTGATGACACCGAATGCAATAATCACCACAATCAATGGCGTACCACCTGGGACTCTAAAGCTCTTCTCATCAGGGAACATTTTGCGCGATTTGTATGCCATCATGGCTGGCACTATCGCCGCCCAAATGGTCGCCGCTAATGCCGCAAAGCCAATGGCAATCAAGAAACCATTAGGGAATAACAAACCTAATACTGTCGGCGGAATAAAGGTGATCGCAGCTGTTTTAATGCGGCCATTATTGCTTTCTTCAAAGCCAAATAAGTCAGCTAGATAATCAAACAAGCCTAAGGTCACCCCTAAGAATGATGACGCCACAGCAAGATTAGCAAACAAGGTCAACATGGTATTAAGCCATTTACTCGCCATCACATCTGACAGAGCGCCCACTAACACACCCATATTGCCGCCCTGGGCAATAATGTCGCTGAACTGACTACGGGGAATGTTGCCCATGGTTGCCACTAACCAGCAGCTATAAATCACTAAGGCGATAAACGTACCAATAAAGATGGCTTTTAAAATCACTTTAGGTTGTTTGCCGTAATACTTAACTAGGCTTGGCACATTGCCGTGGTAACCAAAACTGGCCAGCCCAAAAGGTAGCGCCGCTAAAATATAAGGCGAGAAACTCGCCTCACCATCTGGCATTAATAATTTTGCGCTATCAATATCAATCAGCAGATTTCCGATGGCGAGAAAAAAGGTAATTAACATCCCGCCAATCATAATGGTGGTAATGCGATCAACCGCTTTGGTACTGATGATCACCACTGCAGCAAGTACGACGGCAAACACTAACCCTGCGATCGGTTGAGGTAAGTTAATCCCCATCCCCGCAAGGGTGTGATTAACAATCGAGCCACCACCACTGATGTAAGCATAGGTCAGGATGTACAACACAAAAGCAATAGATAACCCGTTAATAATCCGCCAAAACTGGCCTAAGGTTACCTTAGTTAAGGTGTCAAAACTGTCACCGGGTTTAAAATGCAAATTGGTTTCAAGTAGCATCAGACCTGACACCAGCATACAAAACCAAATACCAATTAACATGACTAATGAATAGCCAAACCACATGCCTGCACTGACCACAGGCAAAGAAAACATACCAGCACCGACTGTGGTACCGGCGATGATCATAGCACCGCCCAATAAGGATTTATTTTGCGGTTGAGATTGTGTCGAACTCATAAAATTAGTTATTACCCATGTTCCATTGTGACACTATCAACAATGGTTTTTCGAACAGATAAACGCAGCATACCATTGGCATGATCACGTATTCGGATGACTTCAAATTGATTATCGTTAGCGGATAAATACCCTAATTCTTTTAATTTCACACTCAAATTATTGTAGAGCTTTTTATCATAAAACTCAGGCGCAGTAATTCCATGTAAAGCACCTAAACGCTGAGCCAATAAATGGCTGGCGCTTTCTAAATCAGAACGCTCAATTTCTGGTTTGTAAGCCAGTAAATTAAAGATAATCGCGTAACGCTGTAGGGTCTCACTGACCGTGGCGGACAATAACATTAACTGAGTGACATTACTTTGATTGACTTCAAAGTGATCGCTACCGGAAATTAGCTTTTGTTCAACAAACAAATCAAGCACTTGATCCACATAGGCACTTAAATCTTCAATGCCCATAAACAGCTCAGCTTTCAATAATGGGTAAAAATCATTAACAATTTGCTGGATTTTTTCTCGGCTAAATTCTTCATATTGCACCAAGCAACTGGCGATTAATGAAGGCACTGCCATTAGATGAATTATGTTATTGCGATAATAGCTCATCGCAATCACTGAGCTATCTTCAATTGCGATAATTTCGCCGATGGCATCTGTGGTTGAGGTAAATTTATTCAGCGACAAACATTGCTCAACTAGGTCATGAGCTGAGCCCTCAGCCACCGACGCATACTCAGTATAAGGAACATCCTTTAAGATTTTCAGGTAGAGGTCTAGCTGGGTTTCAAGCTCACTGCGCTGCAGGGCGTTTTGCTCTGAAGCCAGCAGCGCCATACTTGCTAATGTCACCGAACTCGCTGCGGCGGCGCCATTGATGTTAGTCATCACTTTATTGGCCAATACATTTACTGCTGGCGTTAACCATGATGGCTTTTGATCCGGATCTTGAGCAATTTCTTCACGCCAATTTGGCGATTGTTGATTTAAAAATTGCTGCACATTGATTGGCTCGCCAAAGTTAACGTAACCTTGGCCAAAGTTGCCTAATTTACGCAGCGCACCAAAGACCTGCCACACTGATTCTTTTTGCTTTTTCTTACCGCTTAACTCTTTATGATAGGTGGACACTTCCATCACATGATCATAACCAAGATAAACTGGCACTAAGGTTACTGGGCGTTCAATGCCCCGCAGTACACAGTTAACTGTCATCGCTAACATGCCGGTCTTAGGCGCTAATAAACGACCGGTACGAGAACGACCACCTTCGGTGAAGTATTCAACCGAATAGCCTTTAGCAAATAACTGATCTAAATACTCACGAAACACTGCGGTATAAAGTTTATTACCGTTAAAGCTACGACGAATAAAGAAAGCACCACCACGGCGGAACATAGGGCCTGCTGGCCAAAAGTTTAAATTAATACCGGCGGCAATATGCGGCGGCACCATGCCTTGGTAATACAAAATATACGACAGCAGTAGGTAATCCATGTGGCTACGATGGCAAGGCACATAGACAATTTCATGACCATCATGATGCAGCTTACGCACTTTTTCAGCGCTTTTAATGCTAATACCGCTGTATAACTTATTCCACAACCAAGTAAGAAAGCGCTCAGCAATACGCACTAAGCTGTCTGAGTAATCCGCTGCAATTTCATCTAAATACTGAATCGCTTTTTCGCGGGCTTTGTCTTCAGGAATTTTTTTATTAAGCGCTTCTTCTTTTATCGCTTGAGCAATGGCATCAGACTTTAATAATGAGTTGAACATTGCCTGACGATTTGGCAGTTGTGGGCCTGTCATCACTTTACGTTGGCGTCTAAAGTGCACTCGCGCCACACGGATAAGTTTATGCGCAATACTGACATCAGTGCCGTGTTCATCAGCCATATAACGTAGCGACATAGCATTTGAGAATTGAATAAAGCTATGGCGACCTAAGAACAAAATCATCAACCATTTACGTAACCAGGTCGGGTTTTCACGCTCAAATACGGCTGCGGTCATGGTGTCATCTTCTTTACCAGGGATACGTCCCCAATACAGACTCACTGGCACCAATTGAATATCAAGTTGATCATTTTTTTTATGTAAGGCTAATAAGCTGGTGAAGTTATCAACAAATTTTTCGCCACTTAAACGCTTGCCAAATAGAGGCTTACGACCTTCAATACACACAATTCTAGGGGTATTTAAGCCATCAACGTCTAGTCGCTCATAAGGGCTCGGTAAGCCATATTTGGCGGTCACTTCATTTAATGCCGCAATATCACTGAGTGATTCTGTCTTCATCACATAGACCACTGGTTTATCTGGGTCTAAGTTCAGATCGGCAAAGGGATCTTCAGGCACAACAACCGTGTGCACCATCAGTTTTTGAATCCAACGTAATGATTTTGCTATGATTGAGTCAGGTTTTAACATGAGTGTTCGCATATTCAACATCAATTAATTGGCCATAGAATACCAGATAATGGTTCAGTTTCACTAACAAGGGTCTATACAGAGAATATTTGTTCAGTAAAAATAGCCATATCCGAATAACAACCAACCTATTTTCAATCAACACTACTGTATAAATATACTGTTTAAACAAACGATGTGAGAAATAGCCAATTTCATCGGTTTAAAAAGCTGACTTACCTTCATTAACTAAATAATTAAATTACAGATACTTAACCGTGCCCCCATATATAGCCAACAAGAATTAGATGATAATAGTTAAATTAATTTGGTTAATACTTGCGCGACCACCGATACTGTATATAATGACAGTCACTGTATAAAAAAACAGGAATCAATATGAGACCTTTAACGCCACGCCAAGCTGAAATATTAGAGCTAATTAAATGTAATATCGCCGAAACAGGTATGCCGCCAACTCGTGCAGAAATTGCAACTCGATTAGGCTTCAAAAGCGCCAATGCCGCTGAAGAACACTTAAAAGCACTGGCAAAAAAAGGCTGTATTGAAATTATTCCTGGTACCTCTCGCGGGATCCGCATGGTGCAGGTGGAGGAGGAAGTTGAAGCAGGCTTACCACTTATCGGCCAAGTTGCTGCAGGTGAACCTATCCTTGCTCAAGAGCATGTTGAACAGTATTTCCAAGTTGACCCAGAAATGTTTAAGCCCAATGCTAATTTCTTACTACGCGTTCGAGGCGACAGTATGAAAGACATTGGTATTTTAGAGGGCGACTTATTAGCAGTGCATAAAATGCAAACTGCCACCAATGGTCAAGTTGTAGTGGCACGTCTTGAAGACGATGTAACCGTGAAAAGATTTGAAAAGAAAGGCAATATTATTTATTTACATGCTGAAAATGCAGAATATGAGCCGATTAAAGTTGATTTAAGTTGCCAAAACCTAACGATTGAAGGGCTTGCTGTTGGCGTTATTCGTAATGGAGGTTGGTTATGAACACATTAATAGGCAATGCACCGCGTCACCCTGGATTATGGGTAGATATGGCATCTGATCCCTTACCCACTAAACAAGGGATTGAAACCAAGCGCACCCAAAACCAAGGCTTAACTGAATTGACTCAATTATGCAGTCAGTTAGCCATTTTAAGTCAGCAAGGCCGTTGGATTGTACTGATTAATCCGCCGCATATCGGTTATAAGCAAATTCTTGCTAATGCCAATGTTCGTATGGACAGAGTATTGTTAGTTCACACCAAAGATGAAGTCGAAACCCTGTGGGCGATGGAAAAAGCGCTCACTAACGGTACTTCAAGTGCAGTAATTACTTGGACACCACCATTAGATGCCCGCGACAATCGCCGCATTCAATTGGTTGCCAAAAATGCCTTAGCCCAAGGGATTATCATTGAAGATGTAAATACTCACTTACCTGAAGGCGACCCATTAACGCAAACTTTAGCAGTACCGACTCGGGTAAACCTTACCTCGTTTCACTAGTAAAATATGACTAAAAAAGCCCTTCACTACGCTGAGGGGCTTTTTTTTGCACTTTTTTCAGCAAATTAGATGATAAAGTGATCTTGATCAATATTTAATCTCCAAGTAATGTAGTTAACAAGGTAGTAACAATTTATCGTACTGCCGAGAATAAATGTCAAAAAGATACAAACGCTATTAAAAGATTGAGCTGGTACCGTGCGGTATAGAAAGCCTTGAATGTAAAGCGTCAAATATAATTGATAAGTTCAGTATTAGGTACAAGTGTGGCACCGTAACGTAATAACATAATTGAGTTTTCAAGCTCAAAGCCACCGTGTACTTTGAAATGATCAAACTTTTTCGGGTATGAAAAGTTTGCATAGAGCAGAGTATTACTGTGTGGCTTTTCTTTGTAATTGCAATTCGCAATTAGCAGAGGAGTAGTCTTGTGAAGCGATTGTTGTACGGATTAATGGTGGCGTTGCTTGCAACCCCACTCACAGCGGCAGAGATGCCCTTAAACATGACTCAAGGTGTAACAGAGATCAGTGGCCAGGTTTACGACCTGCATATGATTATTTTGTATATCTGTTGCGCCATTGGTGTCGTGGTCTTTGGGATCATGATTTATTCCATGATCTATCACAGAAAATCTAAGGGTGCAGTTGCAGCCGACTTTCATGACAGTACCAAGGTTGAAATAGCTTGGACAGTATTGCCATTTCTAATCCTAATTGGCATGGCAATCCCAGCAACAAAAACGCTGATTGCTATGGAAGATCCCAGCGATGCTGAACTGACAGTCAAAGTGACGGGCTCTCAATGGAAATGGCATTACAGCTATTTCAATGAAGATGTCGAGTTTTTCAGTTTATTATCTACCCCAGCAGACCAAATTACTGGCACCGCAGATAAAACCGACACCTATCTTTTAGAGGTCGATAAGCCGCTGGTTTTACCAATAAATCGTAAAGTACGTTTTTTAATGACCTCGGATGACGTTATCCACTCTTGGTGGGTACCAGCATTTGCCGTTAAAAAAGATGCAAATCCTGGTTTCATCAATGAAGCTTGGACTAAAATCGATAAAATAGGTACTTATCGAGGCCAATGTGCCGAACTATGCGGTAAAGATCATGGCTTTATGCCTATTGTTGTTGAAGCCGTCTCAGAAGCAGACTTTGACCAATGGCTAATCGACCAAAAGCAATTTGCTGCTGATGCTAAAGCCGCTGCACAAGCCTCACTGAGCCAAACCCTTAGCTATGACGAGTTAATGGCCCAAGGCGAACAAATCTACATGGGTCGCTGCGCGGCTTGCCACCAACCTAATGGTGCTGGTTTACCTGGCGTCTTCCCTTCCCTTATTGGCAGTCCAATGATTAAAGGCCCAGTGTCTGGCCATATCGATATTGTCGTTAATGGTAAGCCTGGCACTGCGATGCAAGCGTTTGCCAAGCAGCTAACGGCAACTGAAATTGCTGCAGTAGTCACTTATGAGCGTAATGCTTGGGGTAATGACTCTGGCGATACCGTGCAAGCGGCTGATGTGAGTGGCAATGGGACAAATTCTAGCGCTACACCAACCACTGCAGACGCTCCTAGTGCAGGCACTTCTACCGCAGACACGTCAACGCCTGTGACTTTACCAGCAAGCTTACCTACAGCTGAACAACTTGAAGACACTGCAACACAAGCTGTGACTGAAGCGGCAACACAAGCAGCAGAAGTTAAAGCTGTGGTATTGGATGACTTGACGATGGATGAGTTAATGACCATGGGCGAGCAAGTCTATATGACTAGCTGCGCTGCATGTCACCAAGCTGCTGGTACTGGCTTACCTGGCGCGTTCCCTTCATTAGTAGGCAGCCCACTCATCGTCGGTCCAGTGACGGATCATCTTAATATTGTCATCAATGGTAAACCTGGCACGGCAATGCAAGCATTTAACTCGCTACTTACGCCACAACAGCTTGCTGCAGTGGTGACTTATGAGCGAAATGCCTGGGGTAATAACTCTGGCGATGCAGTTCAGGCTGCTGATGTTGTTGGTCACGGAAAGTAAGGGATTAAAATGAGCACAATTACACAAGATTCACCAGCCGCTCACGACGATCACCATGATGACCATCATCATGGGGCGCCAAAAGGCATTATGCGCTGGGTTTTAACCACTAACCATAAAGATATTGGTTCAATGTATCTGTGGTTTAGTTTCATTATGTTTTTAACCGGCGGCGCAATGGCCATGGTCATTCGTGCTGAGTTATTCCAACCCGGTTTACAGTTAGTTGAACCTAACTTTTTTAACCAAATGACCACAGTCCATGGCTTGATTATGGTATTTGGCGCAGTCATGCCAGCCTTTACCGGCTTAGCTAACTGGCTCATTCCAATGATGATTGGTGCGCCAGATATGGCACTACCGCGGATGAATAACTGGAGCTTTTGGATTTTACCTTTCGCGTTTGCGATTCTACTTAGCTCGCTATTTATGGAAGGTGGAGGCCCCAACTTTGGCTGGACTTTCTATGCACCACTGTCAACAACCTATAGCCCTGATAGCACAGCATTATTTGTGTTCTCAGTTCACATTATGGGCATAAGCTCGATCATGGGTGCTATTAACGTGGTGGTGACCATTGTTAATATGCGTGCTCCGGGTATGACTTGGATGAAGCTGCCATTGTTCGTCTGGACTTGGCTGATTACCGCCTTCTTGCTAATAGCAGTGATGCCGGTATTGGCAGGTGTAGTAACCATGGTACTGACTGATAAATACTTTGCCACCAGCTTCTTTGATGCTGCTGGCGGCGGCGACCCTGTGATGTTCCAGCATATTTTCTGGTTCTTTGGCCACCCCGAAGTCTACATCATGATTTTACCTTCATTCGGGATTATCTCGGCCATTATTCCCACCTTTAGCCGTAAAAAGCTTTTCGGTTATGCCTCCATGGTATACGCCACCTCAAGTATTGCGATTTTGTCCTTCCTAGTTTGGGCGCATCACATGTTCACCACCGGGATGCCAGTATTTGCAGAGCTATTCTTCATGTACTGCACCATGTTAATCGCAGTGCCTACTGGGGTGAAAGTGTTTAACTGGGTTGCAACTATGTGGCGCGGCTCAATCACCTTCGAAACCCCGATGCTGTTCGCCATTGCATTCATCATCTTATTCACCATCGGTGGCTTCTCTGGCTTGATGCTAGCGATCACCCCAGCGGATTTCCAATACCATGATACTTACTTTGTGGTAGCGCATTTTCATTATGTACTGGTGACTGGCGCAGTATTTTCCATTATGGCTGCAGCATATTACTGGCTACCGAAATGGACAGGATACATGTATAGCGAAACATTAGGTCGTTGGCATTTCTGGTGCAGTGTTATTTCAGTGAATGTACTGTTTTTCCCAATGCACTTTTTAGGCTTAGCAGGCATGCCACGTCGTATTCCAGACTATGCAATTCAGTTTGCTGACGTAAACCAAATTGTCTCTATTGGTGGTTTTGCCTTTGGTTTATCACAACTGATTTTCCTCGCTGTGGTACTGAAATGTATCAAGGGCGGCGAAAAAGCTGCGGATAAGCCATGGGAAGGTGCTGAAGGGTTAGAGTGGACTATTGCCAGTCCTGCGCCTTATCACTCATTTACCACCCCACCAGAGGTTAAATGATATGAGCCAGCCAACAAAATCAAACCGTAATTTACTTATTGGCCTAGTACTGGGTTCAATAGGTATGTTCGGCTTTGGTTTTGCGCTAGTGCCTTTGTATGACGTGCTTTGCGATGCCTTGGGGATTAATGGAAAAACCCAAAGTACTGCCAGCAGTTATGAGGCTGTGATGATTGATAAAGACCGTACTGTAACCATTGAGTTTATTGCCCAAGTACAAAGCAATATGCCGTGGGAGTTTGTGCCAAAAGTGAACCGCATGCAGGTTCACCCCGGCGAACTCACACGTACTGCGTTTTTAGCGAAAAACTTATCTTCAAATAACCTCGTAGGCCAAGCAATACCCTCGGTATCGCCAGGCCAAGGCGCGGCTTATTTTAATAAGACCGAGTGCTTTTGCTTCAATCAGCAACCCCTAGCAGCAATGGCCGATGCTGAATTACCGTTAATTTTTTACGTGGATGCGGATTTACCTGAATCCATTAACACTTTGACTCTCTCTTATACCCTCTATGATATTACAGACAAGCAGACTGCAGCCATAGAGCAAGGAGCAGCAAGATGACAACAAAACATGAAAACTACTACGTGCCAGCGCAAAGTATCTGGCCAATTACCGGCGCTATCGGATTATTTCTGATTGCATTTGGCGCAGGTACCTACATCCAACAACTTTCAACTGAACAATCTTCTGGCGGCTACACCCTAATCGCGGGTATTGCTGTAATTATATTTATGCTGTTTGGCTGGTTTAAAAATATCATTGATGAGTCAATGTCAGGTTTATATTCAGCGCAAATGGATCGCTCTTTTAGACAAGGCATGAGCTGGTTTATTTTCTCAGAAATCATGTTTTTCGGGGCATTTTTTGGGGCATTGTTTTACGCTCGAATGGTAGCAATACCTTGGCTCGGCGGTGCATCAAATAATGCCATGACCCATGAGGTATTGTGGCCAACATTTGAAGCCATTTGGCCGCTAGTGAAAACCCCAGATGGTACCACCACTGAAGCCATGGGTTGGGGCGGATTGCCGCTGTATAACACCCTCATTCTACTGACCTCTTCAGTCACCTTGCACTTTGCCCATGTGTCGTTAGAAAAATCAAAACGTGGCGCACTGAAGGTTTGGTTAGGACTGACTATTTTGCTGGGTATCGGCTTCTTGTTTTTACAAGTTGAAGAGTATGTCCATGCCTACCAAGAAATGGGGCTCACACTCACCTCAGGGATTTATGGTAACACCTTCTTTTTGCTAACTGGCTTTCACGGTATGCACGTCACCTTAGGCACAGTATTTCTAATAATCCTGTTCTTTAGAGTATTGAAAGGTCACTTCACCCCAGATAATCATTTCGCCTTTCAATCCGGAAGTTGGTATTGGCATTTTGTTGATGTGGTGTGGTTATGCTTATTTATTTTCGTGTACGTCTTATAAGGCTGCAAAGCTAATAAGGTCTAGGATTTGGGCTTATCCAGCCAAATCCTAAAGCCAGTAACAATAACAACATCACTAACGCAGAAAAGATCACTCGACGACCTAAATATTGGCTCATAGATTGTTTATTTTCCGCTTTAACCATAATAAATAGGGCTCTGGCTAAATTAAATAATATGAATACAAGCAGCAGTACTAAAACAAGCTTGAAAATAACTAAGGTATCTAAGGTTCCCACGGGCTCTCCTTTGCGCGTTTGGCGACTTTCTACTGGGTTATTGCTAGTTGTTACTGTGAGTGTGTTTTCTATTTTGGTCAAGCTCGGTTTATGGCAACTTGATAGAGGAATTCAAAAACAAGCTTGGCAAGCCACCTTAAGTGAAAGGCAAGCGTCCAGTGAATTGGATTACCACACTTTTTTAACGCTAGATAGCAGCGGTCCACTAACGGGTTATCGCATTAACGTCACCGCTAAGCCCGTTAATGAACAAATATTACTGCTTGATAATCAAGTTTATAACGGCCAAGTGGGTTATCTGGCTTATCAAGTATTTGCAATATCAGCCACAGAGCCATGGCTACTGGTTGAACTAGGCTTTACTGCAGCGAATAAAGACCGCCGCATATTACCCGATTTAGCGCCATTGCCTGCGGCGCAATATCAGCTCACAGGTCGAGTGTATCAGCGCCAAACCAATCCCTTAAGTGACCAACTTTATGTGGAACAATTTACAGTAGAAAACCGTGAAGTGATCCGTTTTCAAAATTTAAATCTCGTGGCCTTAGCAGAGAAAATAGGTCATCAACTGGCACCGGCAGTACTGCAGCCAGATGTAACACCAAATATGACACTAGCAAAACCTTGGACACCTATTCCACTGTCAGCCCAAAAACACCAAGGCTATGCATTGCAATGGTTCACCATGGCAGCAGTATTTTTATCGCTAATGCTATGGCTTGGTTGGAAAACATTTAAGCCTAAAATTAAGACCTAAAGTTAAAACCTAAAGTTAAAACCTAAATACAAGAGTAACTAAATTAAAAATAGTGACTTAAGTAAAAAAACTCATCCTATAACAAAAACAGTCGTAACAAGAGGAGCAAGTATGAACTCCCCAGCAAAACCTAAAGGTAACAAGACATTATATCTACTGCTGCTGGTATTTATTTTACCGGTGGCTATGGCTAAATTAGTCTTGATCCTAGATTTATATAACGGCGCCGCCACTAACAAAGGTGAGCTAATCGGCGCACAACTTAATTATCAAAACTTAGCCATGACCAACCCTGAGCCGCATATGTGGCAGCTGGTGTATTTATTACCAAACCAATGCCTAGAACAATGTCAGCAACGTTTGTATGTCATGCATCAAAGCCATATCGCCTTAGGTAAACATCAAGATCGCGTCAGCCCAATTATTTTACTCACCCCAGATAGCGACACCGCAATTTTAACTAAACTGCAAGTGCCGTTTGCTACAGCCAGTGCCAGCCCTGCAATGGCCGCATTACTGACAGAGCAGCAAATGATTATTGTCGATCCCCTTGGTAGCCTAGTCATGAAATACCCAGGTATTATGGGCGAGCAAGAAAATATTGCCCAAGGTAAGTCGATGATTGGCGATTTACGTAAGATGCTTAAACTATCGAGGGTCGGGTAATGGTGATAAAAAACCTGCTCAAATTTACCTTAGTATTTACCTTTACGGTGATATTAATGGGTGCCTACACTCGGCTGTCAGATGCAGGCCTTGGCTGCCCTGATTGGCCAGGTTGCTATGGTCATCTTGTGGTGCCTAGCGCGCCTGATGCAATAGCAAAAGTTGAGACTGCATTCCCAAATCAAACGCTAGAGCCTGACAAGGCGTGGCTGGAAATGATCCACCGCTATATCGCTGGCACTCTTGGATTACTGATTTTAACCATCCTTATCATCTGCTTAAAAAGAGCCGATGCGCCCAAAAAGCTACCCATACTGATTTCCGCCCTACTGCTCTTTCAAGCTGCCTTGGGCATGTGGACTGTCACCATGAAATTAATGCCCATCGTAGTCATGGGGCATTTAATTGGTGGCTTTAGTTTATTCGCTTTACTGCTACTGCTGTATTTACGTACCCGGCCACTGCGGATCCCTGGTGGTGACACTTATGCCAGAAAACTCGCCCCCTTTGCCATGGTCTGCTTAATTGTACTGGCGGTTCAAATTATTTTGGGCGGCTGGACGTCATCGAATTACGCAGCATTAGCCTGTACCGCCCTGCCAATATGTGAAGGTAACTGGGTCGATAACCTGCAATTTGCTGATGCTTTTTCACCGTTTCAAGGGACACATCCAAGCTTTGAATATGGCGTATTGGAATACCCTGCCCGCATGACAATCCATGTTACTCATCGTATTTGGGGCGTGATTACCGCTGCCTGTTTAGTGTGGTTAGGATTTAAATTACTTAAAGCACGCTCACACACAATACGTAAAAGTGCTTGGCTGTTATTTGCCCTAGTGATCATTCAAGTGGGCCTTGGCATCAGCAATATTGTCATGCATTTGCCTTTAGGGATTGCTGTATCGCACAACGGCGGCGCAGCGCTATTGTTACTTACCGTTATTTTCATCAACTACGCGCTGTGGCGTAAAGCTTAAGCAAGGATTCTATTATGGCTAAATCTCTGTCTATACCAGCAAGCACCAGCAGCGCGCAATTACCTTGGCGCGCCTATTTTGAAATGACCAAACCCAAAGTGGTCGCCCTGATGTTACTGACAGTACTAGTGGGAATGTGCTTAGCATTGCCCGGCGCAGTGCCATTGCAGCCGCTTATCTTTGGCATGATAGGCATAGCCATGATGGCGGGGGCAGCGGCGGCTTATAACCACTTAATTGATCGCCGCATTGATGGTTTAATGGCGCGTACCTATAACCGCCCATTACCAAAAGGAAAAGTCTCGGCAATAAAAGCCATGACCTTTGCCACCTCTATCGGTTTAGGCGGCTTTGTTATTTTGTATACCTTAGTTAACCCGCTTACGGCATGGTTAACCTTTGCGAGCTTAATCGGATATGCCGTGGTCTATACCGCTTATCTTAAGCGTGCAACGCCGCAAAACATCGTGATTGGTGGCTTAGCGGGCGCAATGCCGCCGTTATTAGGTTGGACATCTGTCACCAATGAATTGCATGGTAATGCCTTATTACTGGTTATCATCATCTTCACTTGGACGCCGCCGCATTTTTGGGCGCTGGCGATTCACCGTAGAAAAGAATATGCCAAAGTCGACGTCCCGATGCTACCGGTAACTCATGGGGTTGAGTTCACTAAAACCTGTATCTTGCTATATACCTTGTTACTGGCTATTGCCTGTTTATTACCAGTACTCGTCGGCATGTGCGGTCCTGTTTATCTTGTGGGTTCAACCATTCTAAGTTGTGGCTTTATTTATAAAGCGTGGGAGCTTAAATATCATGACAAAGAAGGCTTAGCGATGGATGTATTTAAGTTCTCAATTTATCACTTAATGATTTTATTTTTAGTGTTGTTAGTTGATCACTACTTGTGGGTATAACTCGCTTTATCAGTGCTTATCGCCATGGTGAAGTTGAAGATAAAAACAGTGAACCTAAAGATAAAAATAATGGAGTGAATGAGTGAAAAAAATTATCGCGTTAGCGTTCATTATGCTGGGTTTAGGCGTCGCTGTTGCTACGCTTTTCCCTAGTCAAAAAAGTTCATCCACAACAATCGCCACTGCCACTAAATCAGTGCCGGATTTGGCACTAGAAACAAGTTATTTGTTTGATCACCCAAGACCACTGGCACCTTTTAGTATGCAAGACCAATTGGGGAATACCTTTACCAATGAGCAGCTTTTAGGTAAGTGGAGTTTAGTATTTGTCGGCTTTACCTCATGCCCAGATGTTTGCCCAACAACCCTTAATAAACTCAATGCCGCCTACCCAGAGTTACAGGCAGTAAGCGACAATATTCAAGTGGTGTTTGTGTCAGTGGACCCCGCAAGAGACAGCCAAACTAAACGTTTAGATTACATCAACTTCTTTAATGGTGATTTCAAAGCCGTCACCGCTGACCACGCTCAGTTATTCCCCTTCACCCGCGATTTAGGTTTTGCTTACGCCATGGTTGGAGACGGTGAAGATTACCAAGTGGATCACAGCGCCAGCTATGTTTTAGTATCACCACAAGGGGAAAAGTTTGCAGTGTTTAAACCTAAAGCCCAACCCGGGAAAATACCACAGATTTTGAATAAAGAGCTGGTTGCGGATCTAAAGCAGATTATTGAAAGTGCTTAAGGTTTTTATATAGGTATTGAAATATAACAAAGCCTCAATATGAAAATATTGAGGCTTTTTGTTTTGACGAGGACTGATGTAGTAACTCATTTGTGGACAAGAACGTTTTAGCGAATATTCTAAATTAGAATCTCATGGATAATCTCACGTATTGCAAGCCTCTAATCAAGTGGCCAGTTTAAGTAATCCACTACAATCCATTTTCTAAATAATTATGAATAAAACCCATTGACCAGCATGACTAATCCGCAGGACTTGCTACCGAGGACTTTTGTAAGGTCCAGGTACCATCT
>NZ_MCTV01000087.1:0-328 GCF_002874545.1 Shewanella sp. 10N.286.52.C2 | reverse complement strand
GATGAAGCGGATCGCGCCGTGGCACCTTACCAATGTGCTCAATGTCATGGTAATAACGGTGCTCCAGAAGGACATGGTGAAGTCGGTGTTTGTTTCTGGTGCCATGACAATGAGTTTCAACCTAAAAACCATGGTTCAGTAAATAAACTGTTTCCGAAAATGTACGAAGGTGGTAACTCTCCTGAAGATATGACCTTTCATCCAGCTAAACCAATCATTGATGTGCCATCAACCGATAGAGATGCTGTGAGCGTTGTTAGTGGTGAAATGTACGGTGATCCAAATTACTTATTGAACATATTACCTGAGTTGAAAGATCAAAACTTTG
>NZ_MCTV01000086.1:0-1980 GCF_002874545.1 Shewanella sp. 10N.286.52.C2 | reverse complement strand
GTTGAATTTAGTTTATGAGTGAATTTTGGTGATTAATGATGAAATATTCAGTCCTTTGGCAGGAATAATCCCATCAGTAAATTAATGTTGGTGTTGGCAACTCAAAATGAAAGGCGTTATGTTATAACTTCAAAATAATGGGTGGCTATGTATTAGCTATGTATTATGTCACTTCTCGTTATGTCATGCATTTTCATTCACGGTTTTATCTTGTTAAAACCTAACTTGTTGAATATTATGGCAATAAATTAATTTTAAATATGCATAACGAGAAGCAGCTATTCTCGGTTATCTAAATTATCGGTTTCACACTGATTAAAATGTAATTGATTTAAGGTAATTATGTTGATAAGTTACTAAAATCATTAACAATTAAAGCAGTGGTGTAAATGGATTTTCGAAGAGTGCCTCAGGGTGTTTATCGGCATTCCCGCTAAAACGCTGTTAGGGTTCAATATAACAAAGTAGCTCATCTAAAAATTCAAGGAGTAAAATAGATGAAAACAAAACTAGTAATCGCGTCAGCACTTTCTTTTGGAATTACGTTAGCTAATCCCGTTTTGGCAAATGATGATCAGACTCTATTGAAGTGGTTTCATGACTACGGAATTTCAAAGTGTGATAGTTTTATATTGGAAAATAGTAAGCTGAAAAGTAACTGGAATTTTTTCATCAATAGGCATGAAGGCGGTATTGATGGACCTTCAACGGAAGTTACGATCACGCAAATTTTTGGTTCTAAGGGCGATACCGTAAAAACTGAAGATACTTATATTCAAACCGCAAATAAATGCTTTTTGCGGAATACTTTTACATTAACATTCCCAGGTTCATGTTCAGAAAATATGGATGGTAACGATTGGTATGTGTCAACAAAAATGCCAAATAAAGATTATACAACTTATAAAAATGCGGGGGGCTTGGAGATTCATGCAAAAGAAATTTCAATGGGTAATTTCAAAGCGTGTGTACAAGAAGGCTCTCAACGTAATAGTAGCTCACATGGCTAAACCCTAACAAGGCGCTGCACACGGATAAATTACTCGCTGCGCTCCCAATTTACCGGTGAGCGCGGCGTTATGCATTAATCATCATTTTCCATTGGAGCACACATGAGTAGTACCACTGAGTATATTTTAGGTCTGCAAGAAGAAGAAATGAGAGTTTGGATATGTGAACACTTAGACGATGAAGATGCTGATGAAGAAACACCAGGGTGGGATGATTTGGCGCAAGAATGGTCATATATGCAATCTAGTTATGAGGATAACATTCAACAAAATGAATGGTATGCCAGCCATAGTTACTCTGTTATACATAATACATTTCAATCTCAAATTCATAAATTAAAAGACTTATTTGATGCTCCAATAGCAACATATCATGAGGAAACTTTTTATAAAATGGCATATGGTCATGCTGTTACCTTAATGGAATCCTTTTTGGCAGACACCGTTAGATCGTTAATAATTACAAATGATAACTATTTCATAAATGCAATAAATAATGTTGACTGCCTAAAGAAAGCAAAGTTTTCAATTAATGATATTGCTAAGCAGAAAGATGGAGCTAAAGGTTTTGCGGTAACAGAGCTGTCTAAGGTTATGTATCACAATGTTAGTAAAGTCAAAGAAATCTTAAATGCAATTATCGGTAAGAAAATTCAAGTCAATATTACTGCTGTTTCTACCATAACAACCCTTCGTCATGACATCGTTCACCGTGATGGGAAAACTACAGATGGCAAACTTATCAAAGTTGATAGAGAAATTGTAATTGAAACTATCAATTCGATAGAAGAATTTGTAAATACTATATCGCATCAACTCGATTCACATAAAAATGCATAACAGATAAGGATAGGCCGCGCGTAGCCGCGTCCTTATCCCAAGTGTTGAACAAGCCCGAGTGATACCTTTATAGTGTAAATATCGGCGTAAGATCTTACGCTTTTTCGATGTGTGCTGAGCAGTTACATTT
>NZ_MCTV01000085.1:0-947 GCF_002874545.1 Shewanella sp. 10N.286.52.C2 | reverse complement strand
ACACATTGTAAGTGGGTCGCGGATAGATCATGTAAAACGAAAAGGAGCAGAAATGAGCTACACACTCCTCTATCACTTTCGAATAAACACACCGATCATCAAATATTATATTCAAGTCGCTCAATGTATTTGAGTAATGCCCTGGCCTGAATATCTTTCCCATAGCGGCCGTAGGTGATGTTTGGGTTTGCGTGGCCGACTATCTGCGCCACAATATGCTCGCTGATATCCAAACGCTTAAACTCATCGATAAAAGTGTGTCGTAGACTATAAGCCGTTGGTCGTTGACTCGCTTTCATGCCAATGCAGGTTTGTAATATCGATAGGTGCTTACAATAGGTTTTTGACCAATCTTCTACTAACCCCACTGGTTTGTAATTAAACAGCTGGGGATGTTTTTTACGCTTATCTACAAATTCAATAAAGCCCTGCTCTATCAAGGTTTGGTGGATTGGGATACTGCGTCTTGCATTGGCATTCTTAATACGTTGCCCTTTGCCGCTGTCATCAACGTTAATGCAATGAATACCTTCTATTACGACGATGTCACAGGGCTTTAACTGACACGCCTCTGATGGCCTTAGGCCGCCATAAAGCATCAATCGGGTGACCCACTTAAAGTCCGCTGTTGAAGCTTTAAATTCGGCTGAATGTATCAGCCTTTTTAGTTCACTCGTATCCCAACGGTCTCTTTCTTGGTTGGCTTTAACTTTGGGCTTTTGTCCTACTGTCACGTTTTCAAAAGGGTTATGGCTGCAGTAGTTCATTAACTTGCACCACTTAAAAAACTGAAATACGGCCGCTAAGTATTCTTTATTGCTTTTATAGCTTCTGCCCTGTGTGAGTAGCTCATCACGGTACTTCATCGCATCAGCCGAGGTGATATCGTTAACGCAAATAGCTTGGGTGCTTTTTGGTGACCGGTTGCCGATTGTTGGCAGTAACTT
>NZ_MCTV01000084.1:0-491 GCF_002874545.1 Shewanella sp. 10N.286.52.C2 | reverse complement strand
ATGTACCTTTATAGAGCTCCCAATAGCGTGTACTTCACACGTATCTGTTTAGCCAAATCGTTACGCGATAAAGGCTTTCCTTTTGATATTAAAGTTTCTTTGTTGACTCGTGACAGAGCACAAGCGGTTATTCGTAATATCGATGTCGCAGGCACGCTGAAAAAAATCATCAATACCATAGACCATCAAACCTGTATCAATGACTTTATTCGTTATGTTGATGAAGTGATTAACAGTCTTCGCAGTGAATTTGAGAAAAACAAGTCAACCATCAGTACAAAGCCAGCAAGTTATAGCATCCCCATCAGATACACTAAGCTGTCACAACACCGTGAAACCACGGCTGTAGCTCAAGCAATGCCCGTGGTGACGTTACATGATGCTCTAGCAGGTTTTGTTACTTCAAAAGAGAAGTCAGGCATTAGACCACTCTCTATTAAACAACTTGAACAGCGAACCTGTCACTTCATTAAGTTACTGCCAACAATCGG
>NZ_MCTV01000083.1:0-793 GCF_002874545.1 Shewanella sp. 10N.286.52.C2 | reverse complement strand
GCGTCAGATGTGTATAAGAGACAGATTACCCCCAAGGTTATCCACACAGCGAGCCAAAAAGTGGCACTCTAGGGATAATATACCAAC
This sequence comes from Shewanella sp. 10N.286.52.C2, assembly GCF_002874545.1. Taxonomy (NCBI): domain Bacteria; kingdom Pseudomonadati; phylum Pseudomonadota; class Gammaproteobacteria; order Alteromonadales; family Shewanellaceae; genus Shewanella; species Shewanella sp. 10N.286.52.C2. Next base: position 706 of record NZ_MCTV01000083.1, on the reverse strand, counting down.
CGCTTAAATTGTGTTAAGCCCAGTAATAGAAAAGGATAACATTCATTTTTGTGCTGGTGCCATGTAACGCTTAACTCAAAACACGGCAATGACTACCGTAAAACTATCTACCAGTTTTGGAGCTGTGAATTTTCGAGCTTTCTAAAAGGTCATAATTTATCCGCATAAGTTCCAATGCGGCATTCAATTCTAGTTCAGCATGAGGAAATTAGCATAAAAAACAATATTATTTTAAGCACTGCAGCCTCAATGTTAATAGCATTACTCCCCAGCCACAGAAATAGTCATGTTAGTGCTGCTAACAGGCCAATCCAGGTAATCGTTGTTGATTAAAGTTTTTTAGCAAAGAATGTCGTTCGTAAAGAGACTATCCAGTAAGTAGAAGAGCTGAAGAGATCTTCAGTAATAGAACACAAACTGTAAGAAGATATTTTCAATGCAATAGCCTTAATTAACCGTTATATAAAAGATAAAAGCTTCAAATAATTCACCAAACCAGATCTGCTAATATTAGCTCTACTGATCTATTCCAGTTTTATTAAAACCATAAACGCAAAAAGCCCGCTACACAGTGACGGGCTCAATATTGATTAGACGATTGGCGATGACCCCATTTCACATAGGCATGTCGTCCACACTGATTACCAGCAAGTTTTACTAAACATAACACCAAATAGGGATTATTCGTATTAGGCGCTTGGCGATG
>NZ_MCTV01000082.1:0-225 GCF_002874545.1 Shewanella sp. 10N.286.52.C2 | reverse complement strand
GTAAGGTCCAGGTACCATCTTTATTATCAATCCACTCAATGACATCACCATCTTGCCATTTTAGGTCTGCAAGATATTCATCAGGTAATCTGAAAAAAGCCTCTCCATCTTCGGTTCTTTCGATTTCGACTTTCATTGTATTCCCTCTCTGGTAATTCCTTAGTCCTTTAGATACCTTGGCTCATTAATAAAATTTGGTCAACTGACACATTGTAAGTGGGTCGC
>NZ_MCTV01000081.1:0-1392 GCF_002874545.1 Shewanella sp. 10N.286.52.C2 | reverse complement strand
CATTAATTACCGAAAATTAACTAATAACTAAAGCCTAGTAGAGTGTTTAACATTTAGCCAACTAGAATGGGTGGCCTTGCTATTTAGCTGACGATGCTAAGGGATCTATGCGGCTAGTAAAAAATGTAACTGCTCTGCACACATCGAAAAAGCGTAAGATCTTACGCCGATATTTACACTATAAAGGTATCACTCGGGCTTGTTCAACACTTGGGATAAGGACGCGGCTACGCGCGGCCTATACTTATCTGTTATATACCGATTGCAATTGCTCTGTACAATTTAACACACTCTTGGATCAGCTTTTTTACCTGCACGCCAAACGAGGAAAAAAAACATCACTAAATAAACAGGTGTTTCAACAAAAGTATCATACGTGAGCCACTGTTCTTCTGTTAATTGAGTTGCAACACTAAAATTCATTACTGCCATACATAAACCGATCAATGCTAAGCCTAGGACAAAGTACCTATGTTGAATGGGGGAGTTTACGTAGCGCTCAAAACGGGTGCCAAAGTAACCACCTTTATTAAACACTCCATCTACCATAAGTGCTGATGCGCTGAGCAACCCCATAAATGTGCCCTTAAGTTGCACTAAATACTCACTTTGAAAGGCAATGGCAAATATTGCTGATACTAAGAGCATCATCGTTCCGAATACTGCAAACCCACCTAGTAAGTCGACTTTAACAAAGCGTTGGATAATAACGAGTGCTACCCCTAAGAACACGCCCGTAAATGCAGCCATTTTTAAGTCTCCAGTCACTTTTGCTACCACAAAAAATGCCGCTCCAATGCCTATATCAGCGAAAATAGAAGGTTTGTTTTTTCGCCATTTTTCACTTTGAAGTTTTCTTTTCTCATTTGCCTCTATTGGATTGTCAGAAACACCTAAATTTTCTAGTTTTTTAGTTGCAAAGTGAATGTCTTTACCTGGGTGACTTTCATAAATTAAGTCACTTCCTACCCTAACTTCGATACCGACACTCAACCAACTAAAGTAACCAACGGAAACTATTACTTCTTTAGTTCGATTGTTTGGTTGGCTGATAGGTTGAAACTTATGCACAACCACTTTGAAATCACCATCAAATGAATGTGTACATTTGTCTACTAGTGTTCCATTGCAAAATAGCTGTGACGTATAAGTTTTAAGTGAAAAGGAGTATTTCACTTCATAATCATTACCTTCGTATTGAAAAGGTCTTTTGTAAGTCCATAAACACATAGTCATCCTGATTGTTCCTCTTCCTATTTTTTTAAATTTTTAACTTCGCTAGTGAAATTCGAATGTATCTTCGGGCTGCACTTCGAAAACTCTCTAAGGTATATAACGATTTAGTTCACGAGCCGAAGGTCTCGTGTAACGACTTGTTCTTTACTTTCGGAG
>NZ_MCTV01000080.1:0-398 GCF_002874545.1 Shewanella sp. 10N.286.52.C2 | reverse complement strand
CTTGTTCTTTACTTTCGGAGAGAGAGGGTTATCGCTACTCAATCCGTGAGTTCATATTCCATGCCCTTGGGGCTTAATTGATGCCCCCTGCGGCGTGAGGGAAGCATCGCTGCTTTACTTGAAGTCAATTGCAGGTCTCTTTAAAAGCTTTGCTTTACGAGCCTTAGCAAGTGCCTTCAAGCTATCATATAAATTAGGCGTTTCTTCCATCACGTTTGGCTCTATCTATTCCTTCGGTTAGACTTAAATATCACTTCTTTTTTGCTAAAAATCGTCTACCGCAGGTCAAGAACAGCTTATTCATTAGCAGCACAATAATGTTCCAGGCTGCTCAATTCAAACTTCAAAGGTACCACCGCTAAGTCCTTGTTGTAAATTGAATATTTTCGCGAATACGT
>NZ_MCTV01000079.1:0-95924 GCF_002874545.1 Shewanella sp. 10N.286.52.C2 | reverse complement strand
AGTAATTAATCCAATTAACTCATTCATTAAAATAAGCCCAACAGCATAAATTAAAGGCACAAAAAAGCCCTTGTCTAATGACAAGGGCTAATCTGTTTGGCGGAGCGGACGGGACTCGAACCCGCGACCCCCGGCGTGACAGGCCGGTATTCTAACCAACTGAACTACCGCTCCTAAACTGTGTCACCTGTAATACAGATAAACAAAATTTAAGTAACTTAACTGGCGGAGCGGACGGGACTCGAACCCGCGACCCCCGGCGTGACAGGCCGGTATTCTAACCAACTGAACTACCGCTCCACTTAAGTTGCACGAATAATAAGGTCGTCGTCAAAAACCGTCAACAGTTTTTTTTAAGTTTTTATCCGTTTAGCTAAAAAACATACAACAGCGATTAAGTTATAAACTTTTTGACTAAAAAGAGATCAATTTAATCTAAGCTAATATAATTAGCAGCAAACAATTATTTTTCATCTGGCATGGTTAAATCAAAATCATCAATAGCAGCAGTGATATCACCTTTTTTCGCAGCTTCTTGTTCAAGTCTTAATTTGGTTGTTGCCAGTGCTTTATTTAACGCAAGTTTCTTACGCCAAAAAATTAACCCTACCCCTCCTATGATTAACAGTAGGCCATTAATCGATGCAATCCACACGATAGCCTTATCTTTTGCAGCTTGCTCTTCTTGCGCTGCTAGCTGCGCAGCTCTTGCAGCTAACTCTTCAGCGCTGGGTGGAGGTTGAGGCGGTTCAATTAAATTAAAAAACAATTCCGGTAAATCCAGTATTAACTCACGCCCTGCAATACTGGTTGAGGCAACACTGCCTTTGATTCTATAACTGCCAAAATCGGTCACTTGCGGTATCGCGACTAAAGCTGGTGTTTCAGTGAGCTCATTAACAACAATCGGTAACTTAAGCCCTGCAGGGCCAACGATATCGAATTGAATATGGGTTTGCTCAAGTTTGAGTATTTCGTCATCAACATTTATTTGAATCTGCCAAACACCGGTTAATTTATCCGCGGGTTCAATTACTTCAACTTGAATGGGAGTTTCTGATAAATAGATTGGGTAGCTAATTTCACGCTCAAATACATTATTTCGCGCGACAACACTTAAGGTGTAGCTTCCCCAAGGTTGATTTAGATTATGTTTGCCCGTAAACACCCCATCATCGGGTATCTCATCCAAACCTTCACCATTATCTCTGTAAGAACCGACTGTAACAGTGCCGGTAGTAAAGTTGGCTTCGGTATTTTTATGATGGCTGGTAAATTTAACCGTCCATTCGAACATGTAATCAAGCCCTGGCAGACGAACCGTTAAGCCGTCACCAAGTAACTTAGCAGTGACTTTTAAACGTTCACCTTGAAATAGAGGCTGGGGGATATGCTCAACGTCAATTTCAAGTTGCGATACTTTTTGGATAGTGGAATTAGGCGCTAAACTGCCGATTAATTGCCAAGGACCGGGCATCGGATTGTTGATTTTAATCATATCGCCAGTTAAGCCATCGGCCCAATTGACATTATCAGGGTGCCTTTCGGTATACCATTTGGAACCGTCAGGCAACACGATTATCACTGGAGCGGAGCCATAAGTTCTTTGCACCAATAAGGTCACTTCATCGACCATATGATCAATACGAAATCTATTCTGTAACTCACTTGCTTGGGTATAAGGCACCGCTGTTGCCAATTGTGGCGTAACGGTAGCAACTAAGATAAAAATAACCGCCAGACAGTATGATTTCATTAAGCTCACTTTTATGCTTCACCTCTCCAGAGGCATTTGCCTGATTTTTTGACTAAATCAAGTCTTTCATCGTGTGATATTAATTCATCGGCCGTTGCTTGGATCACTTTAAGATTAAACTCATTTTGATCAATTAATTGTATGCCACCACCTTCTTGACCCACTTTTTCATTTGATAAATTAAAGCCAATTTGTCCACCGGTCATCACTAAGTAAACATCAGCAAGGATTTCAGCATCCAATAGTGCGCCGTGATAGGTACGTCTAGAGGTATCGATACCGTAACGTTTACTGAGTGCATCTAGATTATTTTTTTGACCAGGATGCAGGTATTTTGCAATGTCTAGCGAATCGAGTATGTCACAGATATCTGCTGACTTGGGGCCTTGGGGCCTAAGCTGACTAAATTCATGATCCATAAAGCTGATATCAAACGGTGCGTTATGTGCGACAATTTCAGCACCGGCGATAAAGTCGATAAACTCTTGTGCGATTTGATGAAACCGCGGTTCTTTAGCAACTCGTTCATCAGTAATACCATGTACTTCAATGGCTTCTGGATCAATTAACTGACCTGGATTGATATATTGATGATAAGTACGACCGGTTAGTTTACGGTCAATCACTTCAACACAACCAATTTCGATAATTCTATGGCCAATATAAACGGGGCCACCAGCCTGATTCATACCGGTTGTTTCAGTATCTAAAATGATTTGGCGACTGGCGCCTGAAATAATATTCATAGGTAACTCAATTAATTGATAATAATTTAGGTATAATTGCCGAAATGTTTATTGCTGTGTATATGGTAACAATTTGATGTCAGAACTAAAACTTATCAATATCTTTACTGATGGCTCATGTCTGGGTAACCCTGGTCCCGGCGGATACGGTATTGTAATGAAATATAAGCAGCATACCAAAGAAATGTCTGATGGATTTAAGCTGACGACCAATAATCGGATGGAATTATTAGCGCCTATTGTGGCGTTAGAAGCGCTATATGAACCGTGTAAAATCATCTTAACCAGTGATAGTCAATATATGCGTCAAGGGATCACCCAATGGATCCATGGCTGGAAGAAAAAAGGTTGGATAACTTCAACTAAAACCCCAGTTAAAAATGTCGATTTATGGAAAAGGTTAGATAAAGCCAGTCAACTGCATCAAATTGATTGGCGCTGGGTTAAGGGACATGCTGGGCATATTGAAAATGAACGCTGTGATGATTTAGCCAGGCAAGCCGCCGAAGCTAAACCTCAGCAAGCTGATGTTAATTATCTGCCTGAAGCCAAAGCCTAAAACCCAAATCTGTTGCATAGCCAATATATTATTGGCTATACGCTTTAGCTTATTTTGAGAGCAATTTGGTATGTTTACTGTGCCCTGCTCTGCCTGCTGTCGGCGCTGTCGCCCATTGACGAGTACGCGCTTTTCGCTTTTCCCTGATGGGCGTTAATGGCGACTCCATTTTTCTGGCCACAATCAAATACACACTGCCAACGCCTGGTAACCACTTTTCTAATCTATTTTGCCACCAGCGGCCTTGGTTCATTTGTCCAAGCAAAGGGTGATAAATAAAACGTTCATCCTGCAGGATTTGATAACCTAATAAACCTAACCAATCTTTTACCCTCGCTGGCATAAAAAACTGACCACACCAAGGTAATTGAGTTTGATATTTAGGTAGAAGCTTACCCATAAAGGCGGTACTGACAGGGTTAAAACCACAAACAAAAATATAGCCGCCGGAAATCATTACTCGGTCAACTTCCCGTAATAAACGATATGGGTCATGTTCAAATTCCATTAAAAAACTCATCAGCACGGCATCCATGGTGCTTGTTTGCAGGGGCAAATGATGGGGATCGGCTTGAATTGATGCGCCTTGGGCATCATGAATAGAAAAATGCCGCGCAATATTGCAATGTAAACTAGACACTTGAGCGCTAAGCGCACCTAGCTTTAATAAATGGTAACCAAAAATCCTCGGCCACCAATCAGTTAACTTTTGTTCTAGGGCCAATTGAATCTCATCACCACAGGGTAACTCTTGCCATAATTGTGGTTTTTGATTTATCGACATTAACCTGATACTCCCTTAATTTCAAAAGCCCTAGGTTGAGTATAACGACTTATGGCTCTTTGTCGTTAGCATTTTACCCATAGTTGATATCATTTAAAAAAGGGACGAATAAAGTGTTAAATTTATTGTTAATTAGCGCGTTTACATAACCTTATTTAGTCACTTCAACCAGTTGTTTACTTTAAATGTAACAGTATACAAGCCTAGTTCAGCCCAAGCATATTCACTCTATTGGCCTTTTACATATAATCCGTTAACCTAGCGGTAAGATTTCACTTATGGATTTAATCATGCTTTCAGTCATCGGTATTTCAGCGTTTAATGACAACTACATTTGGCTTATACATCAAAAAAATAGCAATCAAGCCTATGTTGTTGACCCTGGCTGTGGCCAAAGTGTGCTCGATTACCTCAAGGGCTTCCCATTAGAGCTGGCGGGGATATTAATCACTCACCATCATGCAGATCACACTGGTGGCATTGCGCAATTACAACAGGCTTTTAATAATAAGCTCGAGGTTTATGGACCTGAAAGTGAAAATATTAGCGGTATTACGCATCCAATAAAAGGCGAGCCATTACTCAAACTCAAGGAGCTTGATACAAAGCTTAAAGTCATTAGTGTGCCGGGCCATACGTTAGGTCATATAGCTTACTTTTATCAACAGCCAGATAGTGTAAACTGTGAAGCGTTATTTTGCGGAGACACCCTATTTAGCGGCGGTTGTGGAAGATTGTTTGAAGGCACAGCCGAACAAATGGCAAACTCGTTAGCAAAACTCGCTGACTTGCCACCTCACACCCAAGTTTACTGCGCCCATGAATATACCGCGGCTAATCTTAAATTTGCGTTACAAGCAGAACCTAACAATAAAGCGTTGCAGCAATACAGTCAGTCAGTTACTTTATCTCGTAATAACAATATGGCTACAATTCCAACTACAATCGCAACAGAATTAGCCATAAATCCATTTTTAAGAAGTAACAGTAAAGAAATAAAACAAGTCATCGCTGCTAAGTTTCAAGTTGAAAAACCAACAGCACTACAGACGTTTACTTTACTCAGAGAGTGGAAAAATAACTTTTAAGCTATTGAGCGCGGCGTCACTTGCTAAGTTAGCAAAGACATTAAAGCCATTTTACACTACAATGCCGCCTCAATTTTGACCAAACACATTTGGTAGACGCCTTTGATCTGCCAGCTTTGCAAGATTTAGGATTTTTTTTAGATGCATAAACCTTTATACCTTTTTGTTGGAAGCTTGGCATTTCTAACCGCATGCCAAACTGCCACTCCAACAAAAGTCGAGCCTTCACCGATTGTCGTTCCTCAGCCAATTAAGCCTGAAAAAGTTGTAGACGAAGTTGCAGCACCGGTTGAAATCACCGATGTTTGGCAACGGATCCGTTTGCAACTTACCATGCCAATTGATGATGTAAAACTGGTGAATAAATATCGAGACTGGTATTTAGCGAACCCAAGACATTTAGAAATTGTCTCTCAACGTGCAGAGCCGTATTTACATTATATTGTCGAAGAATTAGAAAAACGTAATCTGCCGATTGAACTAGCATTATTACCTATTGTTGAAAGCTCGTTTGACCCTTCAGCTTACTCTGCGAGTGCCGCTTCAGGTTTATGGCAATTAACTACGCCTATTTCTAATTACTTTGGTGTTAAAAGTGACTGGTGGTATGACGGCAGACGTGATGTTCCCGCATCCACCACTGCAGCACTGGACTTCTTAGAGTACTTATACGATAGGACCGGACAAAACTGGTTATATGCCATTGCGGCCTATAATACGGGTGAAGGCCGAGTAAATAATGCTGTTCGCCGTAATAAAGCCGCAGGTAAAAGCACTGAATTTTGGGCGCTATCATTACCCAGAGAAACTCAACGCTACGTACCGCAACTGATTGCATTATCAGATGTGGTTAAAAATGCTGACAAATATGGCATCAAACTAACTCCAATCAGTAATGAACCGCATATTGCTGTGGTTGATACCCAAAGCCAGATTGACCTTAAACTTGCGGCAGATTTAGCCAATATGCCAGTTAAAGAATTAAAAGCATTAAACCCAGGTTTAGATCGCTGGGCAACATCACCTGATGGCCCTAATACATTGGTGGTGCCATTTGATAAAGCGGCGCAGTTTGAACAAAAACTTGCAAACCTTGATCCTAAATCAAAATTGAACTGGCATAGATACCAAATTAAATCTGGCGATACCGTAAGCCATATTGCCAAGCATTTTGATACTTCGGCTTCTTTTATTCGTTCAAGTAATGGCCTGAAAAATAATAATATTAGAGCCGGAAAGTACCTTATTATTCCAGTTCCTGCTGAAGGCGCAAACCTCACAACTGAACAGTTATTAGCACAAGCAAAACCAAGCTCAGTTAAGACTAAAACTTACACGGTTAAATCAGGCGATTCATTATGGGTCATTGCCAGAAAAAATGATGTCAGTGTTGATGATTTAATTCGCTGGAATCGTCTGCCTAAAAACGGCACTTTAAGCATTGGTAAACAATTAAAGATTGGCGCAGTATCAAGTAGCAAAAACAATGCAGAAAGAACCGTTAATTACAAAGTTCGCTCTGGGGATTCATTGGCTAGAATTGCCAGTAAATTCAACGTTTCAGTCAATGATTTGATCGAGTGGAATAGACTTCAAAACAGTAAGTATATTCAGCCAGGACAGATGTTAAGATTGATTGTGGATGTCACCAAGGTCAATGCGTAGTGAGTCTATAAGCTAACTTCTTAGCAATTTCGCAGTAAGTATTTCGCGACTTAAAACAAAAAACGGCAAGGTGATCCTTGCCGTTTTTTATTATATAGCGATTTTTAAACTTGATGTAATCAACTCATCTATACCAAGTTTAAAGCAGTACAACATCCAAAGTCTTGGTTAACATGATCCCTTGGATATTTTTACTTATGATAAAAATAGCCGCTGACTAAGCCCAAGTGGGCTTAATCACATCATTAAAAACCTAATTTCTTAAATAACTTACCTTTGAGTTTATCGGTTTCATCTTTAAGTTTAGAATCTAATAAAGCACTGGTATCGATACCAAATTTAGGATCTTTCATGCTGCCGGTTATGGTAAGCGGAATGTCCACGCCAGCTAAGGCATCTTCACCACCCTGACCCGCTAATGAGCCCACCACTGACGTCGTTAGCTTATAGTCCACAGTTTCATTATCAATATTGGCACTGCCATTACCGCTAAGGCGAATGAGTGGCGACGCCATAGCTAAGTCTGGGTTAGTCGCAACAGCATTTTTCAAACTAAAACTACCGGTTAAACTAGTAAAATCAGTTTTAAGTTCTTCAGTATTTTTTGCAGATAAATCCCCTTTTAACTTATCTTGAGCACTACGGATCATTTGCGGGATATTCACTCCGTATAACGAGCCATCGGCAATTTCGAAATTACCCTGTGCCAGCAGGTTTTTCTTTAAGTTATCTGGAATTAAACTTTTACCAGAACCAGAAATTTTAAAATTTGCCGCACCTGAGATTAAATCAATATCCGCCGCATCTTTTAACAGTGGTCTAAATTGCACACCTGTTAATGTTTCATCGAAGCGGTAACTAGGTACTTTCTGACGACCATCGAGCTGTGCTGTGGCTTTAATACTACCTTCATATAAATTCGCAGAAAACTGAGTTAAATCGGCAACGCCATCTTTGACCTTGGCTTTCATTACCCAGTTTTGAGTGAGTAGGTTTGCGACCTTGATTGATTTAACCGTCATGCCTAAGGTTAAATCAATGGTTTTTAATGCGGACAAATCAGGCTCTACAGCTGGCTTGCTCGCTGCAACTTGTTCAGTGTCTTCTGCTTTAGCTTCGGTCTCTGATGGCGGCAGTAATTTATCAACATCGATATCACCGACATCTAATTGCAGGTTGATTTTAGGGATTGTGGCGTCGTAATTGACTGAAACATCGCCAGTGGCGCTTATGTCCATCGCTGACAATTGTTTTATAGCAACATCTAATTTTTTAGCATCTAAAGCCACATTAATATCAGTAATCAGCTGGCTGCTAACACTTTTATTAGGGATAGCCTCACCGGTCACATCAGTATTAATGGTTAAATCAGCCATAATAACCTGAGTCAAATCTTCACTAATGGTCAATTGACCATTACCAGAACTTGCCAGCATCATATCAGGCATTTGTGCAGTAAATTCATAAGCAAAGTCTGCAGCGTTTCCTAATGAAAACTCACCAAGGGTTAAACTATTTAAACTAAATATTTGTTTGGTTTCTGCCGCTTCATCAATTACGTTGATGGTGGTATTGGTAATAGACACGCCGCCGATTTGTAAACTTTGCAATTCGAGTGTATTAGCTGATGATGCTGGTTCTGACGCGGTTGTGGTTTCAGGTGATGCAGCACCGCCCAAACCATCAAAGCTGGTTGAACCGTCTTTTTTAGTGACGATATTCATAGTCAAACCATCAAGGGATAATTGTGCAATTTCCACTTGTTGGCTTAAAAGCGGCATTAATGCCACACTGGCGACCGCTTGGTTTACTTCAACTAATGTACTTGGAGAAAAGTTCTCAGGGTTGGATAGTGAAATGCCACCGAGGTTAATCCCAAGTGTCGGGAAAAAGCTCCAACTTAAGTCTTGGCTAATGACAAAATCACGGCCAGTTTGCTTTTTAACGGCATCCACAATTTGTGGTTTAAAACTATTTGGATCAAAAAATACCGTTAAATAAATAACCAGCAATAAGATTACGCTAGCGACTATAGCTAATAGCCATTTAAGTGCCTTCATGTTTGCATCCTTGTAAGCAAATTGATTTTTAATGTAAAAATAAATTAATTCATCTAAGTTTAGCTTAATACTGCTAAATCTAAAGGTTTTTCAGTAACGGCTATGCCATTTTCATCGGCATAGATCATCATGGCAGGTTTTACTGAGACACCGGCAATCTCGATATTTATATTCACAAGGCCAACATCTTTTTTTTCTGTTTTAATGGGATTAGCACTTAGCGCCTGCACACCAATACCAATGGTCGACAATGTGCCCACATCTCTTACCGCACCAAAAATGATGATACCTTCCCATTCATTATTGGCCGCCGACTCCGCAATCATGTCACCTAGCAAAGCACGCCGACACACGCCGCCGCCATCGACCACTAACACTTTACCTTTACCAGCGGTTGCTAACGTTGACTTCACTTTAGAGTTATCTTCAAAACACTTAACCGTAACCACTTCACCATAAAATATCCGTTTGGCGCCGTAACTTTGCCAATTGGCGGGTATCAAGGTTAATTCAGAACCATAGTGGTCAAATAAATCAGGTAATAAATCTAGCATTTTGCACATCCTGTACTAAAGTAAATAAATTAATGTTTAATATAAACGTCATGCTCTATTGAAACAAATCATTAATCTGAATAAACTATCAATAATGCTCTGTTACTATTCATGGAAGATAGAGAGTACCCATGCTAAATAGCATTCATTTACTCATAATCCTAAGTAGTTATCCATATGACTGATATTAATTTACAAAATGTAATTAACGCCTTTGATGAATTAGATTTCGAAAATAGAACAACTAAAAGTCTTGAAAGTGCCCGCAACAAATTGCAAATGAAAACTTATCTTGACTCTCTTGATTACAGTTTACGTCGATTAAACATTTTAAATGAAGTCGTTTCAGAAATGGTTGAGCAAAAAAAATCAGCCTTAAAGAAGCAAGAGCAAGTTCAAACCTACAAATCTAAAGTCATACAACTGTCTAGAGAATATCGTATTTCTTACCAAGAAGTACTTGAAATCATGATTTCAATCAAACAAAAATAAATAGTCTAGAACCCAAATTAAATAGTAAAATCTTCATACTAAAAGACTCAAGTTCAACACAAATTGATACTCTAACTATTTTTATTGGCTGATTTAATTGTCCAATCTTATAATCGCATTACTTTATATCTTTTTAGGTTTACTTGGGGGTAAGCCTAAATTGTTTATAATCCGGCTATGTAAATAATTTATATTTTAAATCTACCCAAAACTAGCTTGCATAACCAAACCTACAAAAACCTTATCGCTATTCGAAGGTATATGTTCATTTTGATTTTTACTTTTCAAACAAAACCTCTTCACTGCGGGTTAAGTTGGTACTTGGCTTAGCAAGAACTGCCCTTTCCCCTCTGTGGTTGCTACTATTTGAATGATGCTTGATAAATATCGCCAATGAATCCTTTAATGTCATTTGGGATATCGTCCACTTGGTCTGCCTATCACGGTGCCACAATGGGTTGAAAAATAGCAATTTGAATTGAGAAAAGCCCCTTTAATTTTGAATTTCAAATGTATTAAAACCGTTTTAGCTAAACTGGATACACTCTATTTCTGCCGTGACCTTTTGCTAAATAAAGATGGGTATCTGCTTGTTTATATAATGCCTCAATTGTAGTGATTTCTTGGGTCATTTCAGCGACACCGATACTGACGCTTGTATCAATCAAAATGGTATTATAAAGGAAATCTTTACTCTCAATGATGATTCGTATTTTCTCAGCAATACGCTTGGCATCATTCATTGATGTATTGTTGAGTAAAATAGCGAATTCCTCACCACCAATTCGTGCGAAAATATCGCTTTCTCGCATACTAGCTTCTACGACTCTGGCGAGATGTATTAATACAAAATCACCTGCTTGATGGCCATAATTATCGTTCACTTTTTTAAAGTGATCGATATCAATCATTAACAGTGAAACGCTAGTTTGTTGTCTTGAAGCAATCGCCATTATCTTTTTGGCCATTTCAAAAAAATAGCGTCGATTATATATGTTAGTTAGGTTATCCATGATGGATAATCTACGAAATTCTTCGGCGCTCTTTTCTACATCCTCGTGGGCTTTTATGCTAGATATACGACTATCTAACATTGATTTTGACAATAAAATGGTTGCAGGAATATAGCTAACAATAAACGCCAATAAAGCAAAATGTTGGTATTCACCAAAATAAAGCATAATAGCAATCTGCGGCGTTATCATTAAAATGAAAAACACCAAATAGGCTTTAAAGAAAGACGACATCGATAATGTTGCGGCTGTGACAATTCCGATAATTAGAATAAAACCGACAAACTCAAACGGTTGACGAGCATAAATTATTAGCATCACCGATGATGCCGTCCACATAAAGGCTTGAAATACATTAAGCGCGATAAAAATGACTTCATCATTAGCGAGTCTTTTTCTATCTTCTTTTTCTAAATGTTTTTCAAACATTTTTGCATTATAAATTCGGCATATTGCTAAGAGAATTTGTAAACAAAACCAAGTCATCAAAATGTTAAACGGAATGAGGATGTTAAATACTAAGGCGTAAGTAATAGAGACAATCAACATCGCAACCATGGCTTTAGGTGTTTGCTCGGCGACATTTTGTAAAAGTTTTGCAGGAACGTTAGACATACATATCCTAATTCAGCACAATTTGACCCTAGTAAACAACTCATTAATCGATTTTAATAGCTTGAGATAAACGAATATTTTAAGAGACTGCATACTTATTTTAACTTTCTTAAAAACTATCAAATACAGTTAATTAGATCGTTATAATAAATAATAGGAATCATCGCCTGAACTGTCTAGCTGACCAGTGCACTTTATTGGAAATCATTAAATAATCATGTGCTAGACGTTATTTAGCGCACAATTGACACCTTGATTGAACAACTCATCAGCTAGAGAAAATGCCTACCTTATGTCAGAAATCCCCTTTGATTTACTCTGGAAGGCAAAGTCAACATCTTTAAATAAGATGCAAAAGCTGCATTTATTTCACGGACAGCCTTAAGTGGTTCTAATAAGAAGACAGTCAGTCTCAGATGGCGGACGTATTAGACCTTGTTGAAAATGAACTTGTTGCATTGTTATCACCTGTGCGGGCTATTTTATCGAATAAGTAAATAATACCTGTTGTTAACTCCACTAAAAACGCTATATTAATTATAATATTCTCAAATATGGATTGATAATATGCTCATACAAGACCTGCACATCATTCTCAAAGTAGCTGAATTTCGAAGTATTACTGCGGCTGCAAACAGCCTTGATATGCGTATGGCAACCGCTAGTGCTGCGGTCAAGCGTGTTGAAGCGGCATTAGGGGTTGAGCTATTTGTACGCACTACGCGCCAACTTAGGCTTTCCCCTGCTGGTGAGCGCTATTTACCTCAATGCGAACTGGCTGTGCAACTGTTAGACAATGCCCAGCAAAATGCTCAGGAAGATTTAGATGTACTAAAAGGTGAAATAAGAATTGCCCTATCATCTGATCTAGGCCGTAATGTGGTTACCCCGTGGTTGGATGATTTTTTGCTGCTTTATCCCGACGTGGCTTTACGCAGTAATATCACTGACAGTAATATTGATTTTTATCGTGACTCTGTTGATATGGCGCTGCGCTATGGTGAGCCAAGCGATGCCAGTATGTATGGTTTTCGAATTTGCAGTATTCCACGAGTACTGTGCGCCACACCTAGCTATTTAGACAAAAATGGCGCCCCTACAACGCCAGATGAACTCATAAATCACAATGGGCTGTTTTACCAGTTACAGGATATTGTTCAGAACGAGTGGCGCTTTAGTCATCAAAACCAAAGCCATAAAGTAAAGCTTAAAGGTAATCGTGCATCTAATGACGGAGATTTGGTGCGGCGTTGGTGTGTGTCGGGACACGGGTTTGCGATTAAGTCATGTCTTGATATGGCGGATGATTTGCTAACTGGTCGTGTGGTAAACGTCATGCCGGAATATAAGCCAACTGCGACAGAATTGTGGCTTGTGTGCCCCAGTCGTCAGTCTATTACCCCAACAGTGCGCTTATTACGTGATTATTTTAGAGAGAAAACCCAGCAGCTATTGTCTCAACTGGTTGAGCATGGCGTGTTAAACAAACAAGATATTAAATAACATACAATCACTATTAAGCTAATTCATTAAACTGAGTTGTTGAATCTCGCTCTTTTAATTCAAAGTCTAAAACATGGCGTAAATTTGATAGGCTATCTGAAGTCACTTGATTCATTTGGCCAGAAGTCAGTAATGTGATAGCTGTTTCAGCCATCGCATTGATAGGTTGTTTCACTGTTGTGATATGTGGCCAAATCGTAGTAGCAAGCGGGGTATCATCATAACCGGCAACGCTTAAGTCTTTGGGTACATTTAAGCCTAAGGAATTGGCAACCGAAACAACTGCTGCAGCCATATCATCATTACTAGCAAATATCGCGCTTGGTCTATTTTCTCTATCTAATAGAGCCTTAGCAGCTCCTAATGCAGACTTATAGCTGAACATACCTTGCTCAATAAACTCTGGCGGAATGTTTAACTGTTTAGATCGCATTGCATCTAAAAATCCTTGATAACGAAGACGACTGGCACCAACGTCTGGGTGCCCTATAATAAAGCCAATGTCTTTATGGCCTTTATTGACTAACAAATTGGTCATATCATAAGCCGCTTGATAATCGTCCATACAAACAAAAGCAGATAAGGTTAACTCCACATCTGGTGATACTCGTACAAAAGGAATATTTAATACAGTAAGCTCTTTGAGAATCTCAATATTGTTACAAAAAGGCGGTAATAGAATAACGCCATCAACTCGTGTTTCTTCAACTAAATCACGTGTGATTTTTAACTTTTCTTCTTGGGTACCTTCACACTCATCTACCACTAAATGATAACCTTGCTGGCGGCAACTTTTTAAAGCCGACATCATGAACTGACTAACATAACCACCTTCACTTGGGTTTTCGTAAAGTAAGCCAATTAAATAAGATTTAGAACTCGCTAAACGCCTAGCTGAAATATTGGGGCGATAGTTTAGTTGATCTGCCGCTTGCTGGACTTTCGCTCGTGTTTTGTCACTGACTTTTTCGTCCTTGTTTAACACCCTAGAAACGGTCATTTTCGACACACCAGCCATTAAAGCAACATCTTGAATAGTGATTTTAGTGCTTGATTTACTCTTATTAATTGGACTCATTAGGAAACTCATTTAAAAATAAGATAAATGTTACAAAGTTCGTAGTAACAATAATACCCTCAGAATAACAGATAAATTACTGATACTATAATCACTTATTCTTATTCATGCGTATTGTGGCAAAATCTATAATTATCACATTAAAACAGTCAATAAGGATCATCGAACCATCGTTATTAGCGACTAAAGCTGGTTATTACTCACACAATAAATTTATCGTGTTATCGATAACCTACATTTGATAATAATGTCTATAAATTATTACTATAAGCTTTTTAGCATCCAAACATCACAGCCACCGTGAATGGTACCAACAAGGGGCTTATCTAAATGTTGAAAGCCCATCTTTTCATAGAGTGTAATTGCCGCTGTCATTGAATTTAACGTATCGAGATAACATTGTTCAAAACCGTTTGCTTTTGCAAATGTAAGACATTGCTCAGTTAAGCGCTTACCTAAACCAAGCCCTCTCGTTTCAGGTAATAGAAATAATTTTCTTAACTCACAAATCTTGTTATCACCGTTGAACTTTGCAATACCTGCACCGCCTACCACTTGATTATCAATGCATGCTACTAAATAAATACTCTTATTTTTTGAGCAATAAAACCGGCTCATTTGTAGTACTTCGGGATCAGAAGGGCCAAACCCCTCGCCTATGGCACCAAATTCTTTACCTACTGATTTAATGATGGCTGCGACTTGGGGATCTTGCGCTAATATTATGGGTTTGATTATAATTTTCATAGTCTGTTTACCGCTTAACCTTGCTACGATTCAAAATAGATGTTTAACAACACCCGCTTACTTATTTTGCTAAAGTTCACTTATTCGAGGTGATTTATCTCTGTTTGTTTCAATATACTTTTTAAAACTAATTGAGTCTATTGGCATTAAAGCTGATGACTATTAGCGCCATTTGCTATATTCGCAGCAAATGAACCAGAAATTAGACTAGCTTAGCTAATCCCGTATTCGAATTTAAAACGACAGTGAAGAGTATATGACGAGCTAAAACCAATTGAATTGGGTACAAAGAAGATATCTGATAATTTTTCAATTTAACAAATATTATTAAATAGCGCTTTTAACTAAAAAAGCCGCAATGAACATTATTAATTAAAATATACACACGAGTAAATCACCAAACAGATATTAGATTAAGCAGCAACCACAAGTTTGGCTTTTTTAAGGGGATTTAAGCGATTATGCATCACCTTAATAGTATCAAACTGCTGTAGAACTTTAGATTCAGTTAAAGGGCATTCTCGGGATAATACCATCACTAAAGCTGCTTGCAGACTGTTTTCAACCACTAAAACTAACACTGATGTGCCATTGGCATTTAAAGAAAACAATTTACCCACATCGCAATATACACATTCTTGGCTGATTTCAAAAAACCAAGATTTTGGCATTTGCGGCTTAATCATAAAATGAGCAGCTGTTGCATTTAACGCTGTTTGAACTACTGCTGCGTCGGATATTTTTAAGGCTTTTGGGAGCTTTTCAAGTAGATTAATATAGAATTTTGCATGATCCACACTAAATTCTGACGTCACTAATGCATCTGGGATAAGAGATTTGGATTTATATGGGGTTAAGAACTCCATTTCGGAACCTAATGAAATACTTAATTGCTTAAACGTTTCATTATATTCCCATTGCCAGTCCTTATTTGGCATTAATAACATTTTTAAATACCTACTTTACCAATACAACTCAATAATAGTTCATATTTCAGTCAATATCAAAACATTATTAAAAATATTTGATATATTTATCATAAAGTTATAGCGATCGAAAGATCGTAACTGCGATCGCTATAACCTGTTTAGATCTAAATTATTTGATCAAAAGATCTTTTTATAGATCCTTCTATATTATTTTGCTTTATATGCATTAACAATATCGTTTATTAAACCAGGACCTTGATAAATAAAGCCAGTGTATATCTGCACCAATTCTGAACCTACATCAAATTTAGCTAAGGCATCTTCGGCACTATTTATTCCACCGACGCCAATAATCGGGATCTCACCGTTCAAATATCCCGCTAATTGTCTGATCACTTGAGTAGAAAGATCCGTCAACGGCTTACCACTTAAGCCACCCGCTTCGTTAGCATTGTCTAAGCCAACAACCGCATCACGGGTTAAAGTGGTATTTGTCGCAATCGCTCCATCAAATTTACTTTTTAATAGCGATTCAGCAATCTTTTCAATTTCTTCAGAGGTTAAATCCGGGGCAATTTTTAGTGCTATTGGTACATACTTATTGTACTTTTTAGCGAGTTCTGTTTGTTTTTCTTTTAATGAAGATAGTAAATCGTCTAATAACTCACCATATTGCAGCGTACGTAGACCTGGAGTATTAGGTGATGAGATATTTACCGCGATATAATCCGAATATTGGTAGACTTTTTCCATGCAGATTAAATAATCATTCTTACCTTCATCTACTGGGGTATCTTTATTTTTACCAATATTTACACCAACAATAATATCGGATTTCTTCGCCATTAAATTTCTGACTAAATTATCTACACCTTTATTGTTAAAACCCATTCTATTAATGATTGCTTTTGCAGGTTTTAAGCGAAATAAACGCGGTTGTTCATTACCCGGTTGTGGACGAGGCGTTACCGTACCGACTTCAATATGACCAAATCCCATCGCATGAAATGCATCAATTGATTCGCCATCTTTATCCAATCCAGCCGCCAAGCCAACTGGATTTTTAAAATTAATGCCCATACAAGTCACAGGCGCTGAGGCAACTTTTTGACTGTAAAATAGGTTTAAAGGGTTGTTTCCAGTATTTTTTAAACTTCCGATAGCGATATTATGCGCGATCTCTGGATCCATCTGAAACATTACTTTTTGTGCAACTTTATAAAAAAACATGCTTTCTCCTAAACCTAAAAAAAGCCCCGGCTATCGCCAGGGCTCGTTCACTTATTATAAATAATTATCTCGGTCCTTCGCAATGAAGGATCAATAAATTAAGTTCTCGCAGTGCCACTGAGAATTTTGCAAAATCATGGCTTTGAGACACCTTAAATTCAGTCAGTAGGTTAAACCAGCGTTCTAACAACTTTTGATTATTATCAATCCACTGGTTAATGATCACATCTGCATCGCAAGAGTCTGTACAGGCTCGAAGGACTGTAGAGCTTAATGAGCGCTGTTGCCAATCTAACTCTTCTCTGAAGGCTGCGCGGGCTAATCCTTGCCAATGATTGGACACTGGTTGAATACTAATCTGTTCTAAGAACCAATGTAATTCTACTTTTGCACCTAATCTGAAATACGTTTCAGCAACCAGTTTTACTGATTTGTCCTCAAGTTGGGCAATTTGAGCAATATCTAATGCTGAGAATAAGGTACTCATTTTAGCGATAACATGCGCTAAAGACTCTGGTACTTGCTGTTCCTGGAGTAATTTAATTTCAGTTGAAATAGCCATAACTTCTGCAGAAATCATATATTGATCAACATTAGCTTTTAATTCATCAAACACAGGTTTGAAGAATGCTACAGTTTGCTCAATATTTTCACCTTTCTTGCGGTGACGAATTAACCAGCGACAAGCTCTGCGCATGTTACGACGTAATTGGTGCAACATTTCACTTTGAACGTCAGCAGACACAATTCCATTAAGCTTAGTAATTGACTGTGTTAGTTCAGTTAAGCTAAATATTTCTCGAGCCATAGTGTAGCAAATTGCCGCTTCAGCAACTGAGGCACCGGTCTCATCTTGCATACGCTGTACAAAGTTAAAGCCCATATCATTAACCAATTCATTGGCTAATGAAGTTGCAATAATTTCACCGCGCAAAGGATGCGAAATCATCTTATCTGCATATTTATCTTTCAATTGCTGCGGGAAATAGTTCGTTAGCAATTTACTTAAAAAACTATCTTCAGTGATTTCAGCGGTGACCAATTGCTCTTTTAGGACCATTTTGCCATAAGCAACCAATACTGATAGCTCTGGACGAGTCAGTGCACGGTTATTTGCTAAGCGATCGGCTAACTCATCATCTGTTGGTAAAAATTCTAGGGCGCGATCTAATTTGCCATCTTTTTCAAGATATTGAATGTATCGGATATGCTCTTTTAACTGAGCAACACCATGTGCCAGAGTCACAGAAATGGTGCGGGTTTGATCGTTACAGTCTTGCAGAACAATCTCACCGACTTCATCTGTCATTGACTCTAACAGACGGTTACGCTGTTTAACCGTAAGTTCACCATCTGCAACAATAGTATTAAGTAAGATTTTGATGTTCACTTCGTTGTCTGAACAATCAACCCCACCGACATTGTCAACAAAATCAGTATTGACTCGGCCACCATTGGCTGCAAATTCAATACGACCCAATTGGGTTGCACCTAAGTTGCCACCTTCGCCAATGATTTTAGCGTTGAGTTCATTACCGTTGACTCGAATAGCGTCATTAGCACGATCGCCAACTTCAGCATGAGTTTCAGTCGTCGCCTTAACGTAGGTACCAATACCGCCATTCCAAATTAAATCTACACGCATTTTTAGCAATGCTTGCATAAGTTGATTTGGCGTCATGGTGTTTTCGGTAGTATCCAGCATCAGCTTGATTTCTTTAGTCAATTTTAATGACTTAGCTGAACGTTGGAATACTACCCCGCCTTTTGACATTAGCTTGGTATTGTAATCTTCCCAACTTGAACGCGGTAAATTAAATAAACGCTCACGCTCGATATAACTGGCTTCAACATCTGGATTGGGATCGATGAAGATATGCATATGGTTAAATGCCGCCACTAACTTAGTATGACGGGATAACAACATGCCATTACCAAATACATCACCAGCCATGTCGCCAATTGCCAGACAGGTAAAGTCGGTACTTTGACAATCGATGCCTTCTTCACGGAAGTGACGTTTGACAGACTCCCAAGCCCCTTTGGCGGTAATGCCCATTTTCTTATGGTCATAACCATTACTGCCGCCAGATGCAAATGCATCACCTAACCAAAAGTTGTATTCAATGGCGATTTCATTGGCAATATCGGAGAATGTTGCAGTGCCTTTATCGGCTGCAACCACTAAATAGGCATCATCTTCGTCATGACGAACCACATCTTTTGGCGGTACAACATTGCCTTCGATGATATTGTCACTGATGTCCAATAACCCGCGAATGAATAAGCGGTAACACGCTTGCCCTTCGTTAAAGAAGGCTTCACGGCCGCCGTCTGTAGGCAGCTGCTTACACACAAAACCGCCTTTTGCACCAACAGGAACAATCACGGTATTTTTAACTTGTTGCGCTTTGACCAAGCCTAGTACTTCAGTACGGAAATCTTCACGACGATCTGACCAACGTAAGCCACCACGAGCGACTTTACCACCACGCAAATGCACCCCTTCAAACCTTGGTGAATACACAAAGATTTCAAATTTTGGCAATGGACGCGGCATCTCAGGAATATCTTCAGGTAAAAACTTGAATGAGATATAAGGTTTAACATCAACATCGTTAATCGTTTGATAGAAGTTGGTACGCAGCGTTGCGTTAATCAAATCTAAGTAACGGCGAATAATGCGGTCATCATCAAGGCTAGAGACATCTTCTAGGCGTAAATCGATTTGCTCATAAAATTTACTGAGAGTGCGGGTTTTAAGTTTAGGGTTAAACTTACGAATAAACATTTTAACTAATAAATCAGCAATTTGCGGATAACGATTAAAGGTTTCTTCGATATATGATTGGCTAAATGTTGCATCAATTTGACGCATATATTTGGCATAAGCACGTAAAATAGATACTTCACGGCCAGTAAGGCTGGTTGCCAACACCATGCGGTTAAAGCCATCATCTTCAAGTTTCTTTTGCCATACTTGAGATAACGCATTTTGGAATCGATCTTGGCTATCTGCCAAGTTTTCAATTGCTGCGCCCTGCACCATCATTAAGAAATCAAGGATCCAATAGGTGGCACCATCTTCAGTTTTCACTTCATATGGACGCTCATTGATGACCCGTAATCCAAAGTTTTCTAACATTGGCAGTACATCAGACAGATGTATCGGTTCATCTTTATGGAACAACTTTAAACGTACTTTATTATCATTTAAGGCTGTTTCTTGCGGCTGATAAAATAGCATGCCTAGTTTATGCTCGTCATTCAACGCTTCAAGGTGCTGAATATCGACCACGGCTGAACTCGGCAATACATCTTCTTTATAGCTTGGTGAAAACGCATTGAGGTAACGTTTAACTAAGCCAGTACCCGATTGCTCACCTAATGAGTTAGTTAATGAACTCTGTAATTTATCTTCCCAAGAGCGCGCCGCTTCAATTAGGTTTTTCTCAATAGCAGCCACATCGACATCCATATTATTATTATCAACTTTCACGATGTAGTGCGTACGCGCTAAAGTCGATTCTGAGAAATAAGTGGTAAATTCAACATCTTCAGTGCTGTTAAAATGCTGCGCTAAAATACGTTGAGTGTCTTGACGTAATTTAGTGTTGTAGCGATCTTTTGAAACATACACCAAACAGGACAAAAATCGGCCAAAACCGTCTTTACGAACAAATACTTTTAATTTGTCACGGTCTTGCATATGTAATACACCACGAGCAACACTGGCTAATTCATCTTCTTTAGATTGAATTAACTCATCACGAGGTAAATTCTCAAGGGTATTCATCAACGCTTTGTAGTCATGTGAACGTGGTGCTAGACCTGAGCGCTCCATAATCCGTTCAACTTTTTCAGCTAACAGCGGTATTTCTCTGGGGCTACGGTTATAAAGATTGGACGCGTAAAGTCCTAAAAAGCGATCTTCTCCAATCACGTTACCTTTTTTATCAAAGCGTTTAATACCGATGTAATCCACATAAGCGGGCCTATGAACTCGGCTTTTAGTCGAGCTTTTAGTCAGCACTAACAGACTCTCATCTAGAGCTTCTTTTCTTGCTGATTGAGAAAGCGAAGACAGTAATAAGCCACGCTCGCCGTTTTTATTAACAGAGCGGCTCATTAATCCTAAACTTGAATCTAAATCAGGTACTAACTCAACATCACCTTCAACACGCTTTAACTCATAATAGCGGTAACCTAGTAGGGTGAAGTGATGATTATTTAGGTAGGTTAAAAAGCTAATTGCTTCTTCTTTTTCACATTTCGCGCCTGGAAAAGGCTGCTTAGGTAATAATTTTACTGTTTCTGACAATTTGTCAGACATTTTTTGCCAATCAACGACTGACGACACCACATCAGCAAAAACTGATTCAAGTTCTTTACCAATGGCTTTAATATCGGCTTCACTGCTTTGGCGATCAATTTCAATCAAAAACACCGCAACATTTTCTGTGTTTTCATCAGCATCTTTAATAAAAGACACTTCTTTAACTAATTCTTTTTCACGCACCAACGCCATTGGTGTGTGCAGCATCATATGAGCAGTAATCCCCATACGATTTAACGCCATAGCAACTGAATCAACCAAGAATGGCATATCAGGCTGTATAATTTCGATAATACTATGACTTGACTGCCAGCCATGTTTTGACTGACTTGGATTAAATACCCGAATGTGGGTATTGGTTGCAGCAGATTTGTTTAAGGCATTCCAAAGACTTAATACTGCGCCATACAAATCGCTGTCATTACGAGCGTTTAAGTCGTCTTCTGACATATGGGCGTATATACAATGGGCAAATTGCTCAACTTGTTTTGCTTGAGTATTAGGGATTTTTTTATGAATTAAATTGACTACATTTTCTAGTAGTACTGAAGGCATTGCATCTTTAAAGGCCATGTTGCAGTTTCCTTAAGCGTTTATGGCAGCGCTTTTATCATTATATTGGATGCTTCGGCTTGTTGATCCCGTCTTAAACTGAGATCTGCCGCAAAGTTTATTACTAATTTCATGCTATTTCGAGCTAAATTTTAGTGGTAGATCCTCTAAAACCCTTGTTAATTCAAGAATTATAGTCACTAATTGACCAATCAAGCGTTTAGATAGACTAACTATGCAAAAAAAAAAAGGAGCTAAGCTCCTCTTTAATTTATAAACCCTTTAACTTACTTGGGTTTGCGCCAGAAAACGGCTGATAATGCGGGCAAAATAATTATCGCTCCCAACATATTCACTAAAAACATGAATGTTAATAAAATTCCCATATCCATTTGGAATTTCAGCGCAGAAAAGAACCAAGTACTCACACCGATGGCTAAAGTAAGCCCGGTAAAAATAACCGCACTGCCTCGCTCAATTAACGCTTCAAAATAGGCTTGCTGCACCGCCATGCCATTGTTGAGTTTACCTGCCATAGTCGAGAGAATATAAATACCATAATCAACACCAATACCAACACCTAATGCAATCACCGGTAAAGTGCTCACCGCAAGGCCGATATCAAGCCAAGTCATTAATGCTTGTGCTAATGTCGACACCACATATAACGGCACAATCACTGCTACCGTCGCTTTAAGTGATTTGAAGCTAATTAAACATAGGATAAATACAGCGCCATAAACATAAATCATCATAGGTAGCTGCGCTTCACTAACAGCTTCGTTAGTCGCAGCCATGACACCAACAGGGCCAGAAGCCAGTTTAAATTGTAATGTTTCGGTATTGAGCTTTTCAGCTACATCTTTGACTTTAGCAATCACCACTTCAATGGTTTCAGCCTTATGATCTTTCAAAAATAAGAAAATAGGCATCACCGAACAGTTGCCGTTTAATAAACCTGAAGTCGTTGGTACTCGTCCTACCGCTTGCACTAAACTTGCTGTGGTTCTTGGCAATATTTGCCACTTAGGGTTACCTTCGTTAAAGCCGGCATTAACCTGCTTAGCCACTGACGCTAAACTGGCTGTTGATTCAACTCCCGGGGTATTGGCCACCATCCATTCGAATTGATCGATCTCAGCTAATATGGAATGATAGGTACAGGCTTCAGGGGTTGCTTCAACAATCACCGTCATATAATCAGTGGTAATTGAATAATTATCAGTAATATAAAAAGTATCTTGGTTGTATCTTGAATCAAGATGCAATGCCGGCGCACCGCCTTGAAGGTCACCTATTTTCATATTGCTGGCTTGTTGCAAGCCAAAAGCATATAACAGTGCAGTACAAATCAGCACAATGACAGCATATTTAGGAGTGGCAAATTTAGATAAGCTACGCCAAATCCCTTCAATTTTATCTTTTTGCGCTTTATTCTCTTGAACCGGTTTGATGTTGGTGTAAGAAATAACCAGTGGCAATAAAATTAAATTGGTCAAAATAATAACAGCAACACCTAATGATGCCGATATCGCTAACTCTCTAATAATACCGATATCGATTGCAAGTAAGGTTAAAAAGCCAACGGTGTCTGATAATAATGCAATACCGCCTGGTACTAATAAACTACGAAACGCGGATGCAGCTGCAGCTTTAGTGGCTTGTCCATCACCAACACGGCGCCTAACCGCATTAATCATTTGTACCCCATGGCTTACGCCAATTGCAAACACCAAAAATGGTACAAGAATTGACATTGGATCTAAACCAAAACCTACTACTGTTAACAACCCAAGTTGCCACACCACCGCAATTAAGCTGCATACTAAAGGCAAAATCGTCAGCATTAATGACTTAGAAAATAAATAAACCATCACAGCTGTGATTGCGATAGCAATCAAGAAAAACAGCAGCACGCCCTTAGCGCCTTCAGCTACATCACCAGCCATTTTAGCAAAACCAATAATATGGATTTTGATGGTATCGGTTTCATATTTAGCGCGTAATTCATTTTCAAGTTGCTGAGCAAATTGAATCGTATTTAACGGCTTAAAAGTAACATCCTTTTCAGCGCCTTCAGATGCGGCCATTTCTTCATCTGTTTTTGCTACAAACTCCATTAACTGCGCCGTTAACATAGCTGATGAATAATCATTGGACACTAAGCGGCCAACAATACCGGCTTTTTCGATATTGTCTCTGACAGTATTTAAGCCATATTCATCATTACGAAAGTCAGCAGGAATAACCGGCCCACCAGCAAAACCATCTTCAACGACTTCGGTAAATCGAGTCGAAGGTGAATACAATGACTTAACTTGAGAGCGCTCAACCCCAGGAATGAAAAAGAGTTGATCATGTACATTTTTGAGGGTTTCAAAATACTCTGGGTTAAAAATATTGCCGCTGGTATCTTCCACTGCCACCATGATCCTATTCGCACCACCAAAATCTTTTTGATGCTTGGTATAGGTTTTCATGTATTCATGATTTAATGGAATATTCTTACTAAAAGCGGCATCCATTTTTAATTGGCTAGCTTGGTAACCTAGAAAGAAGGTAATTAATATAAATGAAAATATTACCCACATCCTGTGTCTAAAGAGGTAACTTTCAAATCCATTGACCAGTTTTTCTAACATCTTATCGGCCCTATTATTGTTGTTTTAATTTTAGTTATCATTTTGTGATGGCTATTTGTTATGGCTACTTAAGTTGGAATAAGCCTTTAGTACCTGCAAACCAAAGTTCCCCTTGATTATCACTGGCTACAGCAACAATGTTTTCACCTTGTCTGCGAGCTATGACTTTGGCCTCAAGCTTATTATTGAGCTCAATGATCATGCCAGCGTTACCAACTAAGTAAATTGAACCATCTGTGTTGATATAAGCGTTATGTATCGTTGACTTAACCGGTAATTTAATTTCACTCCATTGTGAAAATTGTTTATCGGTAACAAAAACATGACCACGAAGCCCCATCAAAAAGATATTTTTATCCGTTTCAATGGCATTAAACATTGAACCGTCATAAATAAAATCATGTGCAGTAAAGGTTTTACCATTATCAATTGATGTGGCGACTAACCCCAGTTCGCCAACCATTAATAAACTATTGTCAGCTAATTGAATAACACGGTTAAAATGCGGTAGTAACGCTGCGCGTTCAGATAAATACAGTGCTTCATCTTCAGCCTTTAAATCCGCTAAATAGCCAATATCTTCTTCAAATAAAAGCTCTTCGTGGAATTCTTCTTGCCAGTTCTGACCGCCATCATCGGTGCGATAAAACAAGCCATATGCCCCTAGCGCAATGCCATTTTTATCATCAAAAAATAAAATATCTAATAACGGCTTTTCAATTTCAAATGACTGAAATTGTAAGGTCCAAGTTAAACCACCGTCTTGGGTATGAATGATGGTTGCATCATGACCCACGGCCCAGCCTTGCATCTCATCGAGGAAAAATACTTTGGTTAAGTGCGCGATAACAGGCGTAGTCACTTGTTGCCATTGTTGTTGTTTGACTAAAACATGGCCACGTTCACCAACAGCAACTAGCTTATCGCCAGCGTTAGCAATATCTAACACTAAAGATGATTGAGCAAGGGGTTGGAGTTGAACGCTGAGCGGATCAAATTGAACATTTGCGGATGCAACACTGAAAAAACAGCTAAGGCTGATTACGGCTACATTGCGAAGTGTGCGAAACGACATACAAACTTCCTTAAGAATAGCTGGGGCGCATGATGCGCCCCATAAAGGTCTTAGCGAATACCTGCGCGACGAAGCGCATCAGGTGTGAAATTAGCTTCAGAAAGCTTGGCATCAAAATTATACATGCGGCCTTCGTTATCTAATCCCATAGCCAAGTAACGACGAGATTGTAAATCGTGGAAAATTTCTAACGTACTCCAATGAGTTGGAACTTCATAGTAGTTGATAGAATGTGCAGTACCTACACGATAAAGCTCATCACGGTTATCATACATATCGGTCAACGATACTTGCCATGAATCTTCATCAATATAGAAAACACGGGTTTTATAAATATGACGCATACCATCTTTAAGAGTTGCTTTTACTTCCCAAACACGGTGTTTTTCCCAACGAGCATACTCAGGATTGATATGACCAGGTTTTAGGATTTGATCATATTCAAGTGCATCAGAATGAAGTTTGTAATCATTGTAAGGGATATAAACTTCTTTCTTACCAACGAGTTCCCAGTTATAACGTACTGGAGAGCCATTGAACATATCAAAATCATCTGTGGTTCTTAGACCATCTGAAACAGTACCCGGCGTATCAAAAGCAACGTTTGGCGCTTTACGAACACGGCGTTGGCCAGTGTTATAAGTCCATGCTTGACGAGGTAATGCTTCTTGATCCATGGTTTCTTTAACTAACAATGCAGTACCAGCAAGACGTGCTGGCTGACGAACAACTTGTTTAAAGAAAAACAAGGTATTCGTTTCAGCGAGTTTATCTAGCGTGATCTCTGGACGGCTATATTCAAAACGGATCTCTTCAGCGGTTTCGATCAAGGTGTAAGAGCCACTTTTTGTTGGTGAAGCTTGGCTACGATAAGTTTCCACATCAACACCGCGATAACGCAAGATATGGTTCCAAATCACCTCTAAACCAGTTGATGGAATAGGAAATGGTACACCAATAGATGCCCCACTCACGCCATTACCATTTGAAACTAATTCAGCGTTTAACGCATTCGCTTTAGTGGCTTCGTAAACATACTGAGGAACAGACGCAGTACGACGAGTCTCATAGACATTCATTTTGTAGGTATCTGGATAAAGCTCAAATAACTTCACCTGACCCGGTGTTAAAAACTCAGCATATTGTGCTTTGTTAGCATTGGTAATAGTAAATAACACTTTATCGTTTGGAAAAGGGTCTGGATGATGCATGCCCTTCTCATACCCAGCTGGTGCTGATGTAATACCCTTATCCCATGCAGGGATAGAGCCATCAGCATTAGCTGCCATAACTGCCCCTAAAGGGGTTAATTCAGTACCTAATTTTGCAGCTTCGGCTTCTGATACTTTCGCCATCGCTACTGGTGCAGTCAGCGATAACATGACAGCAGCCGATAATATCGTCAGTTTCTTCATTATTATTATCCTTTTAGATCGAATACTTGACGTTGAAAGAGACATAATCTCTATCAGTCATTGCATTAGTTGTGCCTACGCCACCAAAGAAGCTGTTATAGGACACATCTGCCCCCCAGCGACTGCGATAGTCAAAGTTTAGACCAACAGCCACAGACTTACGCCCTTCAGTAAATAAGAACATTGGATCTGGTGTAATACCGTCAACATCGTGAGAGAAAATCACCCGCGGTGACATATTCACACCGGCAAAGACATTGTTAAAGTCAGCCTTAGCAACTAAACGATATCCCCAAGCAAAATCAGTAGGGAACGGATTAGTTTCAGGACCATCATGCAGTGCTTCGATAATGCCTGGCATATCAGGATTGCCACCAGAACGAGCTGTTCCTGGGCCATTTAAACGTAGCTCATCAAATCCTGGCATGTCATGGATCCACACGCCGCCAACCTCAGCGAGCATCACTAAATTATCTGTCCCCCAAGTTGGACCAAATAAATGGGTTAAAGTGAACTGAGCTTGAGTGGTATCAGATAAAATGAAACCATCAATAGTCTCACCGGGCTGTACGCCTTCGATTTGCGATAGGCCTTCTAGATCAGGACGAAGTCCTGCATTTGCAAGCTGCTCAGGCATACCCGCAAATAACAATTCAACATCATCAATTTGTAAAGGCTCATCAATACGATGAGATACTTCACCAGCTACTGAGGTGTCGCCCACTAAAGTGTTAAAACTTGCGCCATATAATTGAATATCTTCAGGGTAAACAATTTGTGCTTTAGTAAATGTTTCCATGCTTAGCATAAGTTCGCGGTCAATTTCACCGCCACTTGCAGCTAAACGGCCATAATCACGAGCCACAGCTTCACTGGTAAAGTTTGATGCTGTACCACTGATGATAGGGCGGCGACTATGGTAATTCATGTAATACAAGCCAAATTCAGTTTCACCGAAATTAGGCGCGTAATAACCTAGTTTGATACCATATTGGCCATCATCTGCAGGCTCTTCTTCATCCTGAATTAACGCAACTTTAGTTGCGTATGGCACCATATAAGCAGCGAATGCAGGGTCAAAATTAGCTGCAGCAGCTGCACCATAAAGTGAAGCATATTCAGACATTAAGAATTCAAGATTAATATCAGGGTTAGCGTTGAAGCCCAATTGTGCATTTTGGCTATAACCGCCAAAACCAGCAAAATCGTTTGTCGCGAAGTTAGAACCAGGTGTTGGTACCCAAATTGGCTCCCAATCATATTGGTAATAAGCTTCAACGTTTAAATTTTCAGTTAGACCTAATGAAGCCCACACCATGCCTTGCGGACGAAATGCTTCTTTAAGCTCGGCACCCGGTGCATTGAGAATATTTAAATCGACTGGGTTAATCACACCAATACCATGAGGTATTAAGGTGCTTTCCCCCCAAGATACAACTTGGTTACCCACACGGACTGATAATGGGTTTTTGCCATCATTTAAATCGAAATTACCGTATACAAAAGCATCTAATAAGCGAATGTCTTTACATTGCACTTCTGATGCGCGGCTATCTTCACACGGATCAAATTCTTTGCCAGTTAGCGGGTCATTAAAGTCATAATCACCATCGCTGATTTTAGTATCGTAGAAGTACATACCACGAACAAACAAACCGAAATTTTTATACTCTAGTGACAGTTCATGCAAGCCTTTGAAACGTTCAGAGGTGGTATCCCCTTTCGAATACAGTAGGTTACTCAGGTCGTTGTTACTTGAGTAAGAACCTGCTTGGTCCCAAATTTGAGCCGTAGGATAGATGGGTGTTTCGCCAAAAGCCCCACCAAAGGCAGAGTAATTAGACCAATCCATTTGAGGTTGGTTGACCTTACCGATCTGTCCTTCCCAATCTCTATCAGACACACGCCAGCTAGCTCCGACAGTCCAAGTAGAATCGAAAGTACCGCGTACTTCTCCCCAATCAAATGAAACAGCATTAACGCTACTGCTCATCCCCAAAGTTAATGCCGACACCACCCCCAAAGCGAGTGCCGACTTGTTAAAGCGTCTTTTAACAATATTCATTTTGCTTCTCTCCGTAACCTGCCGGATTCGTTGTTATAGGATTTAAACCAACATTTTGTTAGCCTACAGGCAACACCATTGTTACAGCAATTAACATGGTTCGGCAAGTTCAAAAAAAAGAAAATTTATGAATGAATTGGTGCAGTTAGATGATTTTATGGGTAAAAAAAGTCAGACTGATTTGAATTGAATGGTTTAAATATATGAGCCGTGAGTAATCTTTAAATGTAATTGTTAACTTTCAATAAGTTAGAGGTGATAATTCCAGCTAATTTAACACTCTCTAATCAATCGACCGTTTGAAGTAAATACTCTAAATCTTGTTTAGTGAAATGAAATTACCTGAGGTATTGAGGTGTAAAATGAAACTGCCATGGATGCCTGAGGCCGTTACAAATGGTCTGAAATACTTACCATTTATATGTAATACGTTGCCGTTACGGTCTAGAACTTCGACGTTTTTTACCACGCCCTGGTAAAAAGGCAGAAAATCATTAAAGCTTACATATATTGAAAAATAAAATTCCATGATGACTCGGTAAAACCCTATAAAAAAGCCCACAATAATTTACTTAAACCCTTGTGGGCGTTAATTGTTATAAACGATAGTTAAGCTTGCTCTAACGCCTTTTCAACTTTCTCGAATAAATCTTTCGATAAATTCGGTAATGCTTTTAATCGCTGTAACGATGCTTTCATCAGTTGCTGACGGTTTTCGTCAAACTTGCTGAATTGAATAAGCGGAGTGATCATTCTTGCCGCTATTTGTGGGTTTAACTCGTTAAGCTTGATCAACACATCAGTGAGATACTGGTAACCTTTACCTGAAGCATCATGGAATTGATAGGTGTTTGCCGCTACGAAAAATCCAATTAATGAGCGTACGCGATTAGGGTTATTGAAACTAAAACTTTCATGCTCAGTGAGCCCTTTAATAACCTCCAACACATCTGCGGTATTTTGCGAGGCTTGTAAGCTAAACCACTTATCCATCACTAGCGGCGTTTTTAGCCACTTTTGCTCAAAATCTTGCATTAATGACTGCTGACAAGTCAACTGGCCCGAGACTGCCGCTTTTAATGCGCCTAAGCTATCTGTCATATTTGAAGCTTGCTGATATTGGTTAATCACCAAGTCTTCATATTCAGAAGACACTTTAGACAACAAACTTAAGCAAATATTCTTAAATGCACGACTTGCTGCATTATCTTCATTAATCAAGCTACGATAGCGCGTTACCAGCTCGTCTAAACAAGACTCTGCGATTTCATTAACCACAAACTCTCTTGCAGCCGCCAAGGCATCTAAGTTCACTGTCTCTACTTGTTCAATTAATGCTGCAGCACTTGGGAATGCCAAAATCTCAGCCACTAGCGCTTTATCGATGCTTTCATCGAGGATAATTCCTCTAACAGCTTCAATGACTCTGGCATCTAAATGCATCGTTTCTTTCGCTTCAAGACTGGCGACGTTTTGCCACACGGCTTGGCTAAATAACCCAACAGATGCTTCCCAGCGAGCCACTTCGCTTGATGCGTAGCGCGTTAAGTGCACTAACTGATCAACATTAAATTGATAATCAAGTCTTACTGGCGCTGAAAAGTCTTGTAATAATGATGGAATTGGCGCTGACGCAATATTGTCAAACACAAAGGTTTCCTGTGCTTGTTTTACATCTAACACGGTATTAGCAACTGACTGACCTTGAGTATCGAGTAGCTCAATGCTGAACGGGATATGTAATACCTCCCCTGCAACACCGTTAGACATCACAGATTGTGCAACAGTCAGTGAATATTGCTTAGTCGCAGCATTATAGTGATCTGTTACATTAAGCACCGGAGTGCCTGCTTGCCTATACCAGCGTCTAAATTGAGACAAATCGATTCCGCTTGCTGTTTCCATCGCGTTGACAAAGTCATCGCAGGTTACAGCTTGACCATCATGACGCTCAAAATAACACTTCATTCCTAGCTGGAATTTAGCTTCACCTAAAATGGTGTGCATCATGCGAATGACTTCTGCGCCTTTGTTATAAACGGTCACGGTATAGAAGTTATTCATTTCAATGACAGATTCAGGGCGAATAGGATGTGACATAGGTCCAGCATCTTCGGCAAACTGTTGATTTTTCATGACACGAATAGCTTGAATGCGGTTAACAGCGCGAGAACCTAAATCGGAACTAAATTCTTGATCTCTAAATACCGTGAGCCCTTCTTTGAGGCTTAATTGGAACCAATCACGACAAGTCACTCGGTTACCTGTCCAGTTATGGAAATACTCATGCCCAACAACGGATTCAATGCCATGATAGTCTTCATCTGTCGCGCTGGCGGTATCTGCTAATACATACTTGGTATTAAATACATTGAGGCCTTTATTTTCCATTGCACCCATGTTGAAAAAATCTACCGCGACTATCATGTAGATATCTAAGTCATACTCTAAATCAAAACGCGACTCATCCCATGCCATCGACTTTTGCAATGACACCATGGCGTGGTTGGCTTTATGTAAATTACCTTTATCCACAAATACTTGTAGCTTTACTTCTCTTCCACTACGGGTGATAAATTTATCTTCTAATAAATCAAAATCGCCTGCAACTAACGCAAATAAGTAGCTCGGTTTTGGGAAAGGATCTTGCCAACGAACAAAGTGGCGACTTTCATCAGCACAAGTGCCCTGCTCGACTAAATTACCATTACTCAATAAAAACGGAAACGCTGCTTTATCTGCTTCGATTCTGACGCTATAAATGGCTAAAACATCGGGGCGATCAAGGAAATAAGTAATTCGTCTAAAGCCTTCTGCTTCACACTGAGTGCAATAAGCGCCATCGGACATATACAAACCTTCTAGGCTTGAGTTAGCTTCAGGATCTTGTTTAGTCACAACAGTTAATTCAAACTCAGATAGCTCGGTGTCAATGATAAGCTCATTGCTGTCTACTTTATAGTTAGCTTTTTGACCGTTAATCAATACTGAGGTTAACTGTATTTGCTCACCGACTAAATGCAAAGCGTCTTTGTGCTCACCAACTCTTTGAACTTTACTCGTTGCAACGACCTGAGTTTCAGCACCTTTTAAGTCAAAATCTAATGCAATATGACTAATGGTAAATAAAGGTGATTTATAATCTTTAAGATGTTTTGCTTGTGCTTGAGTCATAGGTAATCCTTGAATAACACTGCTCTTGTTAGAGCTAAAATTCACTTAATAAAAAACGCGCTAAAAGCGCGTTTTTTTGGCACGAAATAAAGTTTACTTCACTGCGAGTTTCTTTGCATCAACCATATCTAAGGTGATTAATGCTGTTTCGTCTAAGAAAGCATCTGGCACAACTAACTCGTCTTCAGTTTCTTCGTCAGCCTCATTTGCTTGTGCCACTTCAGTTGCCTCAATGCTAGTATCTGCACCGTCTTCGATTTCTTCATCGTCATCTAAAGAGGCTAATGGTTCTAAACCATTTTTAACACGGCGTTCATTGGTTCTATCAAGTAAGCGCTTATCATCATCTTCACGGGAAGCGATTCGCTCACTTTCAACTAATGAAATGGTTTTATCATCGTGGTGCTTCTTAAACTCAGCGATATCTTCAAAGATATAGCCAAATTCAACGTCTGCTTTAATACGTTGCTGATGCTTTTCATCAAGCTTAGTAATTAGCTCTGGCTTGATATTGCCTAAGGTGCCGTATTGCGCGACAGGCACCTTGTCCCATGGCAGTGCATTCTTCTCTTCAGATTCACCATATTCACCCGGCTCTAATGCGCTTGGGAACATAATATCTGGCGTCACACCTTTAAGTTGGGTACTGCCACCATTTATGCGATAAAACTTAGCAATGGTGTATTGCACGTGACCAATTGGTTTGTCGTACATGTCATAAATTCTGCCAAGGCTTTTGTGCTGCTGCACTGTACCTTTACCAAAACTAGCTTCACCAACAATTAAGGCTCTATCGTAATCTTGCAATGCCGCAGCAAAAATTTCAGACGCTGATGCACTATAACGATCAACCATGACAGTTAATGGGCCATCATATGCGCTCTTGCCATCATTATCGCGGTTTTGAGTAACTCGGCCGTTGGCATCACGAATCTGAACCACTGGGCCCATATCAATAAACAAACCGGTTAATAATGTGGCTTCTGTTAAGGCTCCGCCGCCATTGCGACGTAAATCAATGATAACGCCTTCAACGTTTTGCTCTTTTAATTTAACCAATTCTTTTTCTACATCAACTGACAAGTTCATGTAAAAACCAGGAATTTGAATCACACCGACTTTACGGTTGGCATAGTCGCCTTCTGTTGGCTCAATCACTTTTGATGTTGCTGCGCGATCTTCTAAACGAATTTTGTCGCGGATAATGGTCACTTCAAATGCTTTTGCATTGGCGCCACCTTTTTTAGGTAAAATTTGTAAGTTAACTTCACTGCCTTTTGGGCCTTTAATTAACTCTACAACATCGTCTAATCGCCAACCGATAACATCAACAATTTCACCGTCTTTTTGGCCTACGCCAATAATTTTATCTTCAGGTGATAATTTTTCACTGGTAGCAGCGGGGCCACCAGCAACTAAACTTTTAATAATAGTATAGTCATCATCCATTTGCAGTACAGCGCCAATGCCTTCAAGGCTTAAGTTCATTTCCATTTGGAAACGTTCTGCATTACGAGGAGACAAGTAACTGGTATGAGGCTCTACCGTGCGAGCAAAGGCATTCATCACACCTTGGAATACATCTTCGCTTTGTGTTTGACTTAAACGCTTGATGGCATTGTTATAGCGCTTGCCTAATACTTCGACGGTTTCTTTCCAATCTTTACCAGCAAGTTTTAGATTCAGTGCGTCATATTTAACTCGTTGACGCCATAGCTCATTGAGCTCAGCTTCATCTTTTGGCCAAGCAGCTTCTTCACGATCAAACTCGTAAGCATCGCCGGCTTCGGTAAAGTCGAATTCTTTATCAAGTAAAGTAAGCGCATAAGCAAAACGTTCATAACGACGTTTTTGCACTAAGGAGTACATATCAAAGGCGGGTTCGATATTGCCAGATTTGACCATATCGTCAAACGAATGCTGATACTGTTTAAAAGTATCAACATCAGCTTGAGTTAGAACATTGCGACGAAAATCAAGTTGTTGCAAATATCTTTCGTAAATCAACTCAGAAAAAGCATCATCAAGTTCAAAGCGATGATAGTGAGAACGAGTAAATAAATTCGTTACCCTTTTACTCGCAACCTTGTGTTGAGGCTCTTGCTCAAGTTTAGGTAACTCGTTGATTTGAATCGTTGGTGTTATTGCCCAAGCCGAAAAACCGACAAATAAAGTGGCAATCGACGCAGCCAAAGTGAGTTTTCGCATCAACAAGTTACTCCTTAAATGATCACGATAATAAAATATGCTCTGCACGAACTTTTACGATTAATCCAGTATCAAGCTGTACATGGATATCTTCTTTCTTGATGTCAGTGATAACACCAGGTACAGGGTTTTGCCCTAACTTGACACTAACACGTTGTTTTTGCTTAAGCTCGTCAAATTTAGCAGCAACATAATTAATTTTAGGTGCTGCAGGTTTTGCAGGCTTAGCTGGGCGGTCTTTTTTAACCGGTGCTTTAGCTGCAGGTTTTCTTGCTGGCTTTTTAGGGGCCGCTTTAGCCGCTACAGCTTGACGCTTAGCTTTGGCTTTTTCTTGACCTTCTTTCAACGTTTGTTGAGCGTGGTCAATATGTTCTTGCTCCAATTCGCCACAATCTTGACCGTCAAGATCGATACGTTGAACACCCGCTTTAACGCCTTTCAAGTAGCGCCAGCTGCTTGTATAACGTCTAAGTGCTACACGTAATTGTGTTTTACTTACTTTAGAATCATCAGCCAACCTAGCAGCTAAATCTTGAAACAACCCAATTTTTAATGGCTTAGTTTCACCTTCTGCAATAAAGCATAAAGGAAATGTTTCATATAAATACGCTAAAACTGCGTTGGTGTCGGTCAACTTGTCTGTTGATTCCATTTTTACTTCCACGTTATAAAAGGGACTGAGTCTCAGCTTTCTTTGCGAGTACAGTCGTTTATCTTTCGTTAAACAGATCTTGCTTAACGTTCAAATTAGCACTTCTTATTCGATTGCTAAAGCAATTGAAACATGCTTTAACAAATTAACTCACTTAGCTGTAATTTTACAGTAAATAAATTTTATCCATAGCAATGCGCGCTGTTCGGTATTATAAAGCTCATGGCAGCGATTGCGACCCGCAATTTGCTATATTTGGTCGCTAATTAAGCAAATAGGCAAGATTCAAAGCTTTTTACTAGCATTTCTAAGCCTTTTCTATCGTCTGTATCAAAACGATTCAATGATGGGCTATCAATATCTAATACCGCAACTACGTCATTGCCTTGGCGAACAGGGACTACAATTTCAGAATTACTGGCAGCATCACAGGCAATATGTCCTGCAAATTGATGCACATCTGCCACTAATTGTGTTTCATCATTTGCCGCTGCTGTGCCGCATACACCTTTACCGATCACAATACGTGTACAAGCAACTTTTCCTTGAAACGGACCAAGAACGAGTTGTTCTTCACGCTTAATATAGAAGCCAACCCAATTTATATCATCTAAGTTGTCATTTAATAACGCTGAAAAGTTTGCCATTCCTGCAATAAGGTCGTCTTCACCGGTCATTAATGCCAGTACTTGGCGGTTTAATGTGTCATAAAACTCAGCTTTCATTTTCCATCCTAAGTGAGGTTTTTATTATTCTGCAGCCGCTTTTTTAGTGGCTTTTTTGTTTGCTGTTTTGGGTGTAGCCGCTTTAGGCTTTACGATCCCTTTTAATAAATTTGCAAGTTCATCCTTGTTAGATGCAAGATAAAAAGCAAGTTTTTCGACACTATTTTCCTCTATTTCCAGCTCAGCGCCAGAAATAAAAGGCACTAAGTTATCCGCAATGTCGAGCATTTTGTCGTAGGCGTCAGCTTCTTTCTTAGATGTAAACGTCATCTTCTCAACCCCTTCTCTTACCACGACAAACTTTGTTATTACAGCCATGATTAACCTCTTACTGTTTTTATATACAGTGCATAGAGTGTCATAGAACTAACTTCTGATGCAAGTATTCTGATTATTCTGGTATTATTAGGTTTTATTGTAACTTGATAAATAATATTTCCACTGTGTTTTTAATCAAAACAAAGCGTTTTTTATTATTTTATTGCTCATTAATATTTCACTACATGGACGGTTTTCCTTTATCTATGCCGAAAAGTCTTGACCCGAACACCATTATATTATGCCGCTCCTGTGACTTAGCCGTTCAAAAGCGCGCCTTACCGTCTAATGTTCGCGCGTTATGCCCTCGCTGTCATACGGCACTTTATGACGTTCCTTACTGCTCAATCAATGGCATGCTTGCCTTGTGTATCGCGGCATTATTATTTTATATTCCGGCTAACTTTTTACCCATCATAGAAATCAACTTTTTAGGCAGTGTGCGAACAACAACAGTTTTTGAAACGGCTGTGACGGTGTGGCTGCAAGGTTATTGGATAGTTGGCATCGCTGTGATGGCGGCAGCGGTCATTGCCCCGGGATTATTAATTTTATCGATTTTATTACAAGTCACCATAGTTAAACTTAAATTGCACTCCTGTTTTTGGCAAAAGACATATCGCGCACTGCTTAAAAACCATGCGACCTTATCGCAACTTACTATGCTTGAAATTTACGTCATTTCATTTTTAGTAGCTGCGTTTAACTTGTCTGACTTCTCAGATATTTATTTAGGCATGGGCACCTTCTGTTTTTGTATGCTGTTTTTAGTTATCTTATTTTTACAACGGGAATATAATTTAGAACATATGTGGGGAATGGCTTATGAGCGCTAACACTCCTGCGCGGCAAGGAATACAAATCGGTTTTTGTTTATGCACTGTTTGTCAAAAAATCAATAACATCAGTCGTGACCGTTGTAGTCGCTGTGATTCTAAAATCCAAACACGTAATCATGCCAGTTTACAGCAAAGTTGGGCGTTATTGATTACCGCAGCCATTTTGCTGATCCCAGCTAATATCTACCCAATCACTGTGCTCACCAATCAGGGCAAAGTCACCTATGACACCATATTTACTGGTATTGTGCATTTGGTTCACTCTGACATGATCCCTATTGCCATTATTGTCTTTACTGCCAGTATATTGGTGCCTTGGCTAAAAATTATAGGCTTAGCGATTTACTTAATCGCTATTAGCTTTAATCTGCCAGTTTCTAAAAAGAAACTCATGATAGGCTTTCATATTATTGAATGGATTGGCAGATGGTCGATGCTGGATTTATTTGTTATTGCGTTAACTGTCGCCGTCGTTAATATGGGGCAATTACTTGATGCTAAACCCGCACCTGCAGCAACCGCATTTGCGTTAGTCATTTTACTGACTCAGTTAGCAGCAAAGGTATTAGATACTCGTTTACTTTGGGATCGCTTGGAAAAAAACAATGACACAAATTGAATCACCAAAAGTTGTTAAAAAGAAATTATTCTCGCCGATTTGGTTATTACCGATTGTTGCCTTGGCCCTTGGCGCTTGGCTTGGTGTAAAAAGCATCAAAGAATCAGGTATCGAGATTATTGTGCACTTCCCTAATGCCGTTGGTATCGATATCGGTAAAACCTTAGTCAAATACCAAGGTTTGACCGTTGGTAAGGTGACAGATATCAGTATCGACAATGAATTGTCTGGCGTTAATGTCAAAATTATTATGGATTATCGCTCTGAACCATTTCTCAATAAAAATTCCAAGTTCTGGTTGGTCACGCCTAAAGCCAGTATCACTGGTATTGAAGGTTTAGATACCTTGTTTTCAGGCAATTATATTGCCGTTCAACCCGGTGATGGCAGCTCAGCATCTGAATTTGTCGCCTTAAAAGATGCGCCAACTATGCTTCCTGATACTAATGGGGTGCTTATTACGCTGACCACCTCAAAATTAGGCTCACTGGATATCGGCTCAATGGTGTTTTACCGTCAAATACCTGTAGGGAAAGTTGTAAACTATCGCTTAATTGACAGCGATACCATTAATATCAGCACGTTTATCGAGCAACAGTACGCCCATTTAGTGACACAAGAGTCCCAGTTCTGGAACGTGTCAGGTCTAAAAATTGATGCGTCTATGTCGGGCATTAAAGTCAATACCGAAAGCTTGGCATCGCTGCTCGCTGGCGGAATTAGTTTTAATTCAGTCGCTAATTCTGCCGCGGCGCAAAATGGTGACAACTTTGTGCTTTACCCTGATGAAGAAAGTGCTGTCAAAGGCATCGAATTCACTCTGCTAGCCGATAATGCTGATGAGATTAATCAAGGCTCAACGTTAGTTTATCGCGGCATTGATGTGGGTAAGATTCATCAAACCCAACTAACTGAAAACGGCGTGAAGTTTTTAGCTAAGTTTGATAGTCAATACCAACACTTATTAAACGCAGATACCCAATTTTGGATTGCAGGTGCTGATATTTCTTTAGAGGGCGTTAAGCACGCTGCAAGGTTGATCACTGGTAGTGTAGTCAATGTACTACCTGGAGTGAGCGACAACGCGCTGCCACAAGAGTATCAATTACAATCTCAAGCACCGGACCTTATGCAAGCTAGCCAGTTGACCATCAAATTAACGTCTGATGAACACAGTGGTTTAAGCGCTGGGGCTGAGTTGCGTTACAAACAAATGCCTATTGGTGAGATTAGCCAAGTAAAATTATCTGATGACTTTAGCCGTGTTGAATACTCAGTGGACATTCAGCCTGAATATTCATCATTACTCACTGTGGACAGTTATTTTGTGTCTGAATCGGCGCTTGCCATAGATGCCTCCTTAGATGGCGTAAAGGTCAAAACCCGAGATATTAATACCCTGCTTGCTGGCGCTGTATCTTTGGTGCCAGGTAAAGCTAAGGCTGTAGTTAAACCTCAAGCAAAATTTTCGTTATATCAATCTGCTGATCAAGCCTTAACGGCCTTGAATAAATCATCAATGAGTACCTTGGCGCTAGACAGTATTGATGGCGCAGGTTTAGCTCATGGCTCACCGGTTTATTACAAAAAAATGCGTATTGGCTCTGTCTCAGAAGTAAATTGGAACAGTCAAACTGATAAGTTTTCAATCACGGTGGCCATTCAAAAAAGGTTTACTAACTTGGTTCGAAGTAACAGCGTATTTTGGCGAAATGATGCCGCCAGTATCAATGCAAGTTTATCTGGCATTGATGTTGATATCGCTCCATTAGAAGGCGCCTTAAAAGGCAGTATTAGCCTAGGTTTGTTGCCAGAAAACCAACAAGGCAATCAAACTCGTTTATATGATTCTAAAGAGCTGGCCCTAAAACAGGCCAAAGCCATAACACTATCACTACCAGCTGATGCCAAAGTAGCTGCAAAAGCAGCGATTCGTTATCAAGGCCATCAAGTGGGTGTGATCCAACAGGTTAAACTCAATCAAGACTTAGCCAACTTAACCGTGAGTGCTTATCTTTATGGTGAATACGCACAACATTTCACCAAAGAAGACAGTGAATTTTTTGTCGTCGATGCACAAATTTCATTAGTGGGTATTAAAGCGCCAGAAACCTTGATAACCGGCCCTTACATTGGCGTGTTACCTGGCACGTCAGAACGACAAGCAACACAGTTTGATGGTCTCCTAGCTGCGCGTTACGATGCGGATATCGATGAAGATGCATTAAAAGTGACCCTAGTTGATAGTCAGCTTGGTTCGATAAAAATTGGCACCCCAATTTTCTTCAGAGGTATTGCTATTGGGCAAGTGGATGGTTACTCATTATCTTACAATGGCAACCAAGTATTAATGTATTCACACATTGAAAAACAATATGCCCACTTAGTGAATCAAACAAGTCAGTTTTGGGATGCATCAGGTATAAAACTTGAAGTGGGTATTTTCTCTGGCGCTCAAATTGAAACAGGCTCTCTTGAAACGCTGCTTTCAGGTGGCATTTCAGTCGTGACCGAGGAAGTAACGGATAAAACGAATCAATTAGCTCTCGATGAAAGATTTACCCTGCATAACAAAATGAAAGCCGAATGGCGTAAATGGAAACCTGAACAAGTGAAGCCTTTATAACCTTTCTGCGCGTAGATAACATCCAATAAAAAATCGGCATTTGCCGATTTTTTATTGCTCGTTTAATAGCTGTTGTGCTTAGCCATAAAACCAATAACAAACGGCGATGGCAGCCATTATTCCGCCGACGTCTGCCGCTAAGCCACAGCCCAATGCATGGCGGCTATTTCGAATACCGACAGAGCCAAAGTACACCGCAAGTACATAAAAGGTGGTTTCTGTGCTTCCTTGAAAAATCGCCGATAAACGACCCGCAAAAGAGTCTACCCCATGATGCTCCATCGTTTCTAACATCATCGCCCTTGCCCCTGAACCACTAAATGGTTTCATTAACGCCGTAGGCATGGCATCGACAAAACGGCTGTCAAACCCCAACAAGCTCACTAGGCCTGCTATGCCTTGAAGGGCAAAGTCAAGGGCGCCCGATGAGCGCAATAATCCAATGGCGAGTAACATTGCCAACAAATATGGAATTAACATTATTGCTTGGGAAAAACCGCTTTTGGCCCCTTCGACAAACTCATCATAAATGGCGACTTTGCGGTAACCAGCAATCAGGATAAAACTCATAATTAAGGCTAATAATATGCCATTACCTAATACAGTCGATAATGTTCCAATGGCTTCAGCAGATAGGGTTAATAAATAAAACACACCCGCAATTAATATACTAAACAAAGTTGCGCAATAAGCCAGCACCACACTATTGATTAAAGAAATACGCTGAACAATTGCCACGACAGATAAACCCACTAAGGTTGATGCCACTGTGGTTAATAGAATAGGTAAAAACACATCTGCTGGATTGACTGCACCTTGCTGAGCTCGATACAAAAATACCGTCACTGGCACTAAAGTGACTGAGGAAGTATTGAGCACTAAAAACAAGATCTGCGCATTGGTCGCCACGTCTTTATTTGGGTTTAGGCTTTGTAAGTCTTGCATCGCTTTAAGACCAAGCGGCGTAGCTGCATTGTCTAGGCCTAACATGTTTGCGGTGAGATTCATGGTGATACTGCCGTAAGCTTTATGCCCCCTTGGCACCTCTGGCATTAACTTTGATAATAACGGCTCAAATAGTTTAGCAAATACCGTAACCACACCGGCTTTCTCACCCACTTGCATCAGCCCCATCCATAGCGCTAATACACCAATTAAGCCAATGGATATTTCAGCAGCTAACTTAGCGCTACTAAAAATAGCTTTAA
This sequence comes from Shewanella sp. 10N.286.52.C2, assembly GCF_002874545.1. Taxonomy (NCBI): domain Bacteria; kingdom Pseudomonadati; phylum Pseudomonadota; class Gammaproteobacteria; order Alteromonadales; family Shewanellaceae; genus Shewanella; species Shewanella sp. 10N.286.52.C2. The sequence goes on along the minus strand of NZ_MCTV01000079.1, from coordinate 54,651 downwards.
CCGACTCCCCTAATACCTCAACATGGCCATTAAACAATTGCACGATTATGGCGATTGCTGCCGTTAAGAAAAAAAACAACCAAACTCTATTTAGCACTGAATACTCCGTTATTTTTCACAGCTGTAGTTTTCAACATCATCTGTTAGCGAATGTGTTGGTTGCGCTTTCTTTAACAGGGTGAGCGACACCGTGAAAATGCATGATATAATCTATCGCATTATTACACAGTTGTTTTATCGATATTTTTACTATGGCTCAAATAAATCCGCAATACTTAACCCATATTGCTACAGAACTCCCCGCACATCTTAATATGGACGACTTTATTGCTGCCTGTAATCGTCCTTTACGTAAATCAATCAGAGTAAATACTTTAAAGATTTCCGTGGCGCAATTTACCCAAATAATGACTGATAATGGCTGGCAGTTTGAAGCTATCCCTTGGTGCGCTGAAGGGTTTTGGGTTTCAGTCAGCGATGATGTGCAAATTGGTAATATGATTGAGCATATTCAAGGCTTATTTTATATCCAAGAAGCCAGTTCGATGTTGCCACCTGTTGCGCTGCTACAAAATGATAACCACAGTAAACTGATCCTCGATGTCGCCTCAGCGCCTGGCTCAAAAACGACTCAGTTAGCCGCCTTAATGGATAATCAAGGCTTATTAATTGCTAATGAGTACTCTGCCAGTCGCGTTAAAATTTTGCACGCCAACGTGCTTAGAATGGGCGTAAAGCAATGTGCCCTCACCCATTTTGATGGCAAAGTCTTTGGGGAGTATTTATTTGAAAAGTTTGATGCTGTGTTGCTCGATGCACCATGCGGTGGCGAAGGTACGGTTAGAAAAGACGTTAATGCGCTTAAAAACTGGCAATTAGATGATGTTGTTGATATTGCCGAGACTCAAAAACAGCTGATCCAATCCGCCTTTTTAGCCTTAAAGCCCGGTGGCACATTGGTTTATTCCACTTGCACCTTAAGTCAGCTTGAAAATCAGCAAATTTGTCAATTTTTAAAACAAACCTATGCCGATGCGGTTGAATTTATTCCTCTAACTGATTTATTCCCTGGCGCAGAACAAGCCTGTACCCAAGAAGGTTTTTTACACGTTTGGCCACAAATTTATGATAGCGAAGGTTTCTTCGTCGCTAAAATTGCTAAAACCGCATCTGTTGAACGAATTAAAAAGCAGCCTAAGCCTCAGCGTAACTTCCCGTTTTCTGTTGCGAATGCCAAACAAGTATCCGCCATTGAACAATACTTTAGCACCACTTTTAATCTCACTTTACCTGCAGATCATACGGTGATGATCCGTGATGATGAGTATTGGTTATTTCCAGCTGAATTTAACGATTTCACCGGTTTAATGCGTTATCAACGCATTGGGGTAAAATTGGCCGATGTGATGAAAAAAGGCTTTAAGGTGAAACATGAAGCCATTATCTGCCTTAGGCGCTATATCAGCTCAGACGATAAAATTATCGAACTTGATGCTCAACAAGCGAAAGACTTTTTAATGGGCCGTGATATCGCCACTGATAGCTTTAGCGATTTAGACTTAACCCCAAAGGGCGAAATGATTGTCACTCATCACCACAGTCCATTAGGGGTGGTAAAGCATTTAGGCCATAGATTGAAAAATAATTTACCAAGAGAATTGGTAAAAGATAAAATAGAGTAGATACACTTTATTGCCGATAATTCAGCGACTTTTATCGTTTAACAATTATCAGTAGGCGCTAGTTGTTAAGCTATTGCGGCATAAAACACTGACCGGTTGCGCGATTTTTAGGCAAAGTATGATTAACGGGTCTATACTGAGAAGTAAGATTTTTAGTGAAATTGGTTTTCGACAGTAGCGCAAGGCTCTTTTCTAAAAGAGCCGTTCCCCTAGACCCAGAACAATTGGATAGTTTTGGGTCTCTTTTTGCCTAAAATTCAGCCTAAACTTAATATCAAAATTTACCACAAAAGCGTAAGTTAACGCTTGGCTAATATTGCAGCCTCTTTGAACAAGTTAAAAAAGTTCTCCGTGGTATATTCGGCTAAATCGATATATTTCTCACCCCGTAACTCGGCAACAAACTCAGCAACATCTCGCACAAAAGCTGGTTGGTTTTCTTGCCCTCTGTGCGGTACTGGCGCTAAATACGGTGAGTCAGTTTCAACCAGTAGCCTGTCTTTAGGTACTTTACGGATCACGCTACGAAGTTCACCGGCATTTTTAAAAGTGACAATACCTGACACTGAGATATAAAAACCTAAATCAATCGCTGCTTTGGCCATTTCCCAGTTTTCAGTAAAACAATGCAATACCCCACCCACTTTGTCTGCGTGGCCAGCTTTTAGCATGTTAATAGTATCTTCGCGGGCATCACGAGTGTGAACAATCAGCGGCTTATTCACCTCTACGGCTAAGGCTATTTGTTGTTCAAAGCATTGTTGCTGCAATACTTTCGTTTCAGGGGCATAAAAATAATCAAGGCCAGTTTCACCAATTGCCACGACTTTTTGATCAGTGGCAAATTGCTTTATTTCACTGACATTGAGACCGTCTTTAACGTCAAGTGGATGCACCCCTGATGATAAGAATATATTATCAAAGTCGGCCATTTTATCGCGCATGGCTTCAAAACCTTGCTGGCGAACATTAACACAAAGAAGATATTCAACCCCGCGAGATTTTGCAGCATCTACAATAGCGTGCAAACTAGCTTGATCTGGCGCGGATTTTAAGCGGTCTAGATGACAGTGAGAGTCGATTAACATGATGATTCTTTAAAGGCTTAAACAAGCCAGCAAGAATACCTAGGGGAGGATTATCTTTCAAGCTGATTTTCATATCAGCAGTTACCACAGTTTAATCAAAGGTTAGATTTGGTTTTGACATTTTTTGTTTAACTTAATTGTATTAGCCAAATAAAACCTATGATAGAGGAAGAACCTTTACAGTACCCTTGTTTAACTATTACATGGTACAAGTCATGTCACTTGAAGATAACTGAGTAGAAAGCAGCTTTTCAATATGATGTTTATGACTTTCAGGATCGGTTTTTATTTTTACGCCAATACCCGCAGGTCGGCCGCCTGATGCACCAAGTGGATTAATCCACACCACCACACCTTGAAAATCAGCCATTTGTGAAGTACCTGGCAACTTATAAGCTATGGATAACTCCTGACCTAGAAAGTGGCTTTCTGTGGTCGAAATAAACAAACCCGCAGGTTTAATGAATGGCATATATGCTCTGTACAACTGGTGCAGAGTATCAAAATTTACAACAAGATCGGTCATAGTGTAATTCTATTGTCTGTAATGAATAAGTTGTCTAAATTCAAGAATGTAGTCTTGACATAATGCAGGCGCGTTTATACTCGCCATCGTCGCTAATTTTTGGCACATTTGCGCGACTTTCGATGAGAAACCAATGATGTTACTCGCAGCTAATGCGTCGAGCTCTTTACTTTTTAACACATATTGCCTTAAGTACAAATATAAAACATTAAGTGCATCAATAATTTGTTGCTCTGATAACTTAATTAAACTGCCAGTCAAATGTCCTGATTTAATACTGTTTGCCCAATCGACTCGATATTGCAGTAGTTGTTGGTAATGTTGATTACCTAGGCTTTCAGCTAATTTCAACGGCCCACCAATCATACTTAAACACCAAGTCACATCATGGGCTTTCTCGCCATAAGGAGGTTGTGGTAATAATTGATGGGAAGACAGCCAAGCTAATACTTGGCGTCTATCAGGGGCATTAAAGGCCACATTCTGGCAGCGACTTTTAATGGTTGCTAACAATCTTGAAGGCACGTCTGTTTGTAAAATAATTAAAATATTATTACCCGGCTCTTCTAAGGTTTTTAATAACGCATTGGCTGACGCTAAATTAAATTGCTCGCAGTTTTGAATAATGGCGACACGTTGACCGCCTTGCTGGGCTGTGACCGTTAATTTTTGACATAAGTCGCGAATTTGATCGACCTTGATTTGATTGCCATCAGCTTTAATCACATGACAATCAGGGTGTGTTCCCGCTTTAAATAACAGACAGCTTTTACATTGACCGCATGCCCCAACAGGGGTTAAGTTTTGGCACATGGCGGCATGGGCCATTTCATGAGCAAATAAATACCCTCCTAGACCGGTATCTATGGTTAACAGTTGTGCGTGAGCACTATGCCCGTTTGCTAACTCATTTAAGAATCGCTGAAACGGTTCATCTAACCAGGGCAACTGATTTAATCCAAAAGCTTGCATCAATGACTCACTTTACGCTGTTTTAATCAAGGTCATTACCATTACACAAGATTCGCTGCTAATGCGACTCGGATCTGTTCATGGACTTGATCAATGGGTTTACTAGCATCAATAACTAAAATTGAGCTATCTTCAGCAGCAAACGCTAAAAAGGTTTCTCGAGCACGAATAAAGAAATCCAATTCTTGTTGCTCGATGCGATCTAACTCACCACGTTTGGCTGCGCGGGCTAAGCCTAATTGCGGTTCAATATCTAAATAAAGGGTTAAATCGGGCTTGAAGCCCTGTAAACAAGCATCACTAATGGATTTTACTAATGGCATTAATCCTCTACCGCCGCCTTGGTAAGCTAACGACGAGAGGTTATGTCTATCGCCTAATACCCAAGTTCCGTTGGCTAAAGCGGGCTTAATGACATTTGAAATTAACTGAGTACGGGCTGCGTAAAACAGTAAACATTCAGCCTCATCACACAGTGGATCACTATCATCAGCAATTTTGACTAAATCTCTAATTTTTTCTGCTAATGGCGTACCGCCTGGCTCACGGGTGCATATTGGCACTTGATGACAATGGTCTGTAATAATTTGCTTTACTAATTCAACTGCGCTGGACTTACCCGCGCCTTCTAATCCTTCAATTGTAATGAATTTAGCGTTGTTTTTACTCATTTTCTATTTCTCTGATATTCGTTAACTGCACGGTTATGTTGTGCAAGTGTCTTTGAAAAAACATGGCTGCCATCATTTCTTGAGACAAAGTATAAATAATCGACTTCAGCAGGTTTTGCTGCTGCAAACAAAGCAGCTTTACTTGGCGCTGCAATCGGTGTTGGCGGTAAACCATTTATACGATAAGTATTAAATGCCGTGTGTTCTCGTAAATCACTGCGAGTGATATTACCTTGGTAGCGATCGCCCATGCCATAAATAACGGTCGGATCTGTTTGAAGACGCATGCCTAATTTTAAGCGATTATTAAATACTGCAGCGACCCAATCGCGCTCTTCTGGCTTGCCTGTTTCTTTTTCGATGATTGAAGCAATGATCAATAACTCATAGGGTGTTTTTAGTTTAAGATCTTTATCGCGCTGTTGCCACGCAGCCTCTAAAGTGGTTTGCATTAATGTATAACTGCGTTGCAGCACCGACTCTAAACTATCGCCTGCATGATATTGATAGGTCTCAGGGAAAAACTTACCTTCTGGTAAATTTGAATCGTCACCATTTTTCAATAACACTCGATTGAACACTTGCTCATCAAAAGTTAGATGCGGTGATGTGGCCAACACTTGTTGCCATTCCTTAATGGTCTTGCCTTCGATTAACGTTACTGAAAAGCTGATTTGGTCACCCGAATTAATCTTATTCAGTAAAGAGGCCAAGCTGTCACCCGGCTCAATTTGATATAAGCCTGTTTTGATATGGGCATATTCAGGTTTAAGCTTAACCAGATATTTTAATTTCCAGCTATCTGTTAGCCATTGTTTATGCTCTAAATCTTTAGCAAGCTTGGTGACATTCATGCCCTGTGAAATAGTTAACTCAACAGGCGCATCGACGGTGAGAGTCTGATTGGGATAAGCAATTATCTGTTGATATCCCCAGTAACCGACAATGCAAGCCACTGTGGTTAGGGTCATCAAAAATGCGAGTAAAACGGTCAGTATTTTTTTCATATTAGAGTGATAATTGTAACTGTTTAATTAAGTTATGGCTCATAGGCCAGCTGGAATATTGGTTATCATCAAGATGATTAATATTAACAACGCCCAACAGGCTGTTGCTGATAAAAACATGATCTGCTTGCTTAAGCCTGGATAAGCTGATTGGTTCAGCATAAACGTTAATGTTGTTTTCTAATAACGCGATAATAACTTGTTGTCGCATCACCCCTGATACACCGCTGTGGCTGATTGCTGGGGTATAAACATTTTGGCCTTCTACAATAAAGACATTGGCCATTGATGATTCAACCACATTGCCATCGGTGTCAAGTACCAGCCAGTCATCGCAACCTTGTGGTAATAGGTTTTGCTTTATCAGCACTTGCTCAAGCCGATTAAGGTGTTTCATCCCAGCAAGTATTGGTTGGCGCGCTAAGCTAATCGCCGCTAAAGATAAACTGATCCCCTGCTGTTGCCATTGCTGATAGTGAGCGGGAAAATCATGTAAGGAAATGACGCTTGTTTGCTCCACAATGTCTGGGGCACTGTAACCTCGACCACCTACACCGCGGCTAATGAGTATTTTGATACAGCCTTGGTTTAAAACCTGGCCGTGCTGCTCAAGCTGATTTATTAACTCAAGTTGATTTTGTAATGCAAAGCCCAAACGCAAACATGCTTGCTGCAATCGCTCAATATGTTCATCAATGAATAACACCTTACCCTGTAACACACGCATGGTGGCAAATGCACCATCACCGTAGGCTAAACCTCTATCCAGTGGGTTAATTTGCTGTTGTGGTAATCCATTAACAAATACTGATGCCATTCTCGTTCCTGAGTGTTATCTGACTGCCAGCTTGATATTAGCATGTCGATTCAAGCGGTTTTACACAAAAGAATGGCCCCATTTGTAGGAGCCTTTCTGTGTCATCATTTTATCTTAATACAATTTTAATCCGCAAAACACGGCTATATTAAGCGTGCTAATATCTAGCGTGCCAATAAATGCTGTATTCTTGCTTTAAGAATATCGGTTGCAATACGGTTTTTACCACCACGAGGCACGATAATGTCAGCATGTTGCTTAGATGGCTCAATAAATTGTAAAAACATCGGCCTAACGGTCGCTTTATACTGAGAAATCACAGATTCCATGGTACGCCCGCGCTCAGCAACATCACGTGATAGACGACGTAAAAAACAGATATCTAACGGCGTATCCATAAATACACTGGCATCCATTAATTCACGCAGTTTAGGATCCGTTAATAATAAGATACCTTCTAAAATAATCACCTTTTTAGGTTGCATATCTAAGGTCTTGCCAATACGAGTATGTTCCTTATAGCTGTAGCAAGGAATATCAACCGACTCGCCTCGTTTTAGCTGTTTTAGATGCTCAGCCAACAACTGATGATCCAATGCTTTAGGGTGGTCATAATTGGTTTTAACACGATCTTCCATTGATAAATGGCTCTGGTCGCGATAATAGGCATCTTCATTGATTACGCCAATTTGGTCGGTACCTAAATCACGCTTTAACTCTTCAAAAATAGTTTGAGCAATTAAACTTTTACCTGATGCTGACGCACCCGCGATACCGATAATGACACATTGCGGAGAATTCATTATTTAAAACCTTACTCGTCGTCTGAAATACTAATTGATACTGTCTTTTTACTTTGTTGTTTGGCTAGTTGAGCCCCAACTTTACGAGCGATCTCACGATAAATCCCTGCCACTTCAGAATCAGGCTGACTCACAACTGCAGGGTTACCTTCATCCATTGATTCACGAATGTTGATATTAAGCGGCAAAGCACCTAATAACGGTACTTCATAACGCTCGGCAATTATACTGCCACCATGAGTACCAAATGGGTGTTCTTTATGGCCACATTCTGGACATAAATGAAAACTCATGTTCTCAATAATCCCTAACACTGGGATATCCACTTTTTGGAACATGGTAATGCCTTTTTTCGCATCTTCAAGGGCAATATCTTGCGGTGTAGTCACCACAACCGTGCCACTCACAGGAAATTTTTGCGAAAGGGTTAATTGGATATCACCGGTTCCAGGTGGTAAATCGATAACCAAATAATCAAGTTCTGGCCACTGGGTTTCAGTTAATAACTGATTTAAAGCACCGGCCGCCATTGGGCCACGCCATACTGCAGCTTCGCCATCACCTAACATAAAGCCGATTGATTGGGCAGTAATGCCATGAGCACTGGCTGCGGTCATCATTTTCCCGTCAGGTGAAGTCGGTTTAAAACCTTGTAAACCCAGCATCATAGGAATTGAAGGACCGTAAATGTCAGCATCTAAGATGCCCACTTCAGCACCTTCTGCTTTTAAAGCTAATGCAAGGTTAACTGCCGTGGTTGATTTACCCACGCCGCCTTTACCTGAAGCCACAGCAATGACTTGCTTAATATTTGGCAATGGCGCTACAGAGCTAACCGCAGAAAATACTCTTGGCTGAAAATCAATTTCGCACTCTACTTCATCAATAGCATCAAGTACGGCTAATTTTTTAGTCACATCCATGACAGTATCACGATATTGCGTCATACATGGGTATGGATAAACTAACCCAAGTGATAAACGTTTGCCTTCAATTGAAAGCTTAGTGACACAACCTGCAGATACAAGCCCTTCGGCTAAATATGGATCTTGATATGCATCTAAAATACTCAACACGGGACCTAATAGGTCAGCACTTAATTGATAATCTGTATGCGAAGTAGACAAAAGCAGAACTCCCAGCGATAAATTTGTTCAAGTGTACCAGAATTCAAGAAAAATGAGCGCAAATTTAGCCCATTTTGTTGTTGTTTGATGAAATAATCACTTTGATCGGTTAGTATCATCAACATATATTTGGTGTAATCGATTGTTGAGACAAAATGACAAATTCACAACGTAAAATTCTGGTGACAAGTGCCCTCCCATATGCAAATGGTCCTATCCATTTAGGTCATATGCTTGAGTATATTCAAACTGATATTTGGTCTCGTTACCAAAAACTTCGTGGACATGAATGTCACTATATTTGTGCAGATGATGCCCATGGCACCCCAATCATGCTGAAAGCCCAACAACTGGGTATTACACCAGAAGAAATGATTGCTCAAGTTCAAAAAGAACATGAACAAGATTTCGCTGATTTCAATATCAACTTTGATAACTTCCATAGCACGCACTGTAAAGAAAACTGTGAGCTTGCCAGCGATATTTATCTGAAGTTGCGTGATGGTGGTTACATTAAAACCAAAACCATTTCTCAATTATTCGATCCTGAAAAAGAAATGTTTTTACCAGACCGCTTTGTCAAAGGCACTTGCCCGAAATGTAAGAGTGAAGATCAATATGGTGATAACTGCGATAACTGTGGTGCGACTTATAGCACCACAGATTTAATCAATCCTTACTCGGTCGTGTCAGGTGCTACGCCAGTAATGAAGGACAGTGAACATTTCTTCTTTGACTTACCTGCATTTGAAACCATGTTAAGTGAATGGCTTGCATCAGGTTCACTACAACCTGAAATCGCCAACAAGCTAAGAGAATGGTTCGAACAAGGTCTGCAGCAATGGGATATTTCCCGTGATGCGCCTTATTTTGGTTTTGAAATACCAGAGCAACCAGGTAAGTTTTTCTACGTATGGTTAGACGCACCTATCGGTTACATGGGCTCGTTTAAAAACTTATGTGATAAACGTGGTGACCTTGATTTTGACGAATTTTGGAAAAAAGACTCTACAACAGAGCTTTATCACTTCATTGGTAAAGATATTGTCAACTTCCACGGTTTATTTTGGCCTGCAGTGCTAGATGGCGCGGGTATTCGTAAACCTACTGCTGTTTATGCACATGGTTATGTTACGGTAAATGGTGCCAAAATGTCTAAGTCAAAAGGCACGTTTATTAAAGCGCGTACTTATTTAGATAATTTAGATCCTGAGTATCTTCGCTATTACTACGCGGCGAAATTAAACAGCCGTGTTGATGACTTAGATTTAAATCTAGAAGACTTCGCACAGCGAGTGAACTCTGATCTAGTTGGTAAATTAGTGAACTTAGCTTCACGTACCGCTGGTTTTATCAGTAAACGTTTTGACGGCAAGTTAGCTAAAATCAACGATATGACTTTGACTGAGGCCTTTTTAGCTAAACAGGATATCATTGCTGATTTATATGAGACTCGTGAGTTTGGTAAAGCGATGCGCGAAATTATGGCTTTAGCTGACATGGCAAATGCCTATGTTGCTGATGCCGCGCCTTGGCAGTTAATCAAACAAGAAGACAAGCAAGATGAAGCCCATCAAGTGTGTAGCAATGCACTTAACTTGTTCCGCATCTTAGTCACTTACCTTAAACCGGTACTACCTAAGCTAGCTGACAATGTTGAAGCTTTCTTACAGACGCCATTAACATGGGATAATTTAGCTGTAGATCTAGCTGGCCATGAAATTGCTAAGTTTAAAGCATTAATACAGCGCATTGAAATGAAAAGCATTGAAGCTATCATTGAGGCATCAACTGAAAACTTACAAGTAACTGCAAGTAAAGTGACTGATGCTGCGCCGGAAGCTACTCAAACTGAGCTTGAGAAAGAGCCCCTAAGCCCTGAAATTACTTTTGATGATTTTGCCAAAGTTGATTTGCGTATCGCGCTTATTTCAAAAGCTGAGCATATTGAAAAAGCCAATAAACTACTCCGTTTAGAGTTAGATTTAGGCGGCGAAACCAAGCAGGTTTTTGCAGGCATTAAATCTGCTTACGCACCAGAAGATTTGATTGGCAAACACACTGTGATGGTTGCCAACCTTGCACCACGTAAAATGAAGTTCGGTGAATCTGAAGGCATGGTATTAGCCGCCGGCCCTGGTGGAAAAGATATCTGGATTTTAGAGCCTCATGCAGGCGCGAAACCTGGCATGCGAGTCATGTAATTAGCAACAAAGCTTGAATAGTAAGGCCATCAAAAGATGGCCTTTTTTATGGCACTAGCACTCAGATTTTAGGCTGAGATTTATACTAGACTTTGAGATGGTTTTTGACTTGGATTTTGACAATCATCAGAGCTATCACAAGGCGCCTCTTTGGCAAAGTTACGGCTATTATAAGCCTCTGTATCTGCTTCAATGGCTTGCTTCATTCGCTCTTCGTAAAGCATAAACAGACTGATGAAATCATTGCCATAGCGTTCACCTTCAGGTCGCTTCAACCATTCTTTATATAAGGCATCTGCCGCTTCTTTTTCAACTCTTTGATATGTTAGCTTTTGCTGACTGACTAACTCATCAGAAAATCCCATTGCCCGCATCGACGCCGCACCAACTTTCAGGGCGGAGTGGAAGGTTTCTGACTCGACAAAATCTGCGCCAGCTTCTCGCAATAAGTGCCCATGACCACGGTCAAAAGCACGGCTGATGACTTTAAGCTGTGGGTATTTATGTTTAAGGTACTTAACCAACTCAATACTACTTTGCTGATCATCAATGGCAATGACAAAGGCGGCAGCGTTGGCAACACCTGCTGTTTCTAATAAATCAGGCCTGGTGGCATCACCATAAAAGGCTTTGGTTTTGATTTTTCTCAATGTATCCACTTGGGATGCCTGACGGTCTAGTACAACCGTTTTCACCCCGTTAGATAACAGTAATCGATTGACTATTTGACCAAAACGACCGATACCGGCAATGATCACCACACCTTGCTCATCAACCGTATCTTGTTCCCGCTCGTTTGAGTTCTTTTCATATTTGGGCACAATAAACTTTTCATAGAAGATGAATAAGCCTGGAGTCAAAAACATCGACAAGGCAACCACAATAGATAATGGCTGGGCGATATGAATGGGTAATACATCATTTTGTTGGCTAAAGCTCAATAACACAAAACCGAATTCACCCGCTTGAGCGAGACTTAGGGTAAACAGCCACCTATCACTACCTGTAATTCGGAATATAAAAGACAATATAAATAACACCAATGCCTTTAAAAACATCACCCCAAAAGTAATGGCTAAAATGGCTCCTAGATATTGCCATAAGATGTCAAAATCAATCCCCGCCCCCACGGTAATGAAAAATAGCCCCAGTAATAAACCTTTAAACGGCGCAATATTCGCCTCAAGTTCATGCTTAAACTCACTATTAGCCAGTACCACACCTGCTAAAAATGTGCCTAAAGCAGGTGAAACCTCAACCAAACTCATTAATGCCGCAATGCCAATAACTAACAATAATGCCGCAGCAGTTGAAATCTCTCTGACACCAGAATCTGCAACAAATTTAAAAATGGGTCGAGTTAAATAATGGCCGCCAAAAATAACAAAAGCGATTGAGAGCACTAAAACGATGGCATACACACCACTGGAGAGTTCAGCCACCAAGGATAACTCTTCATGATGGGCTGCTGCCTCAGACACCGCTGTTTGTGTCACTGCGACTAATTCAGGTAACGCTAGCAATGGGATTAACGCCAACATGGGGATCACGGCAATATCTTGAAACAGAAGCACTGAGAATGCATTTCGACCGGCAGGCGTTTTAATTAAGCCTTTTTCATTAAAGGTCTGCAATACAATTGCTGTTGAAGACAATGAAAAAATCAAACCTATGGTTAATGCGATTGACCATTGAATATCAAATAACATCGCAATGGCCATCACACCGCCCACTGACAAGCCAACTTGTAAGCCGCCCATGCCAATAAGACGATGCCGCATGGACCACAGCATTTTAGGCTCTAACTCTAAGCCCACCAGAAATAACATCATCACTACACCAAATTCAGCAAAATGCTGAATGGTGCTGGTTTCACTGCCAACAAGGCCGATGATGGGACCAATGACCAGTCCGGCAATTAAATAGCCAAGCACTGAGCCAAGCCCTAAACGCTGAGCCAATGGTACGGCGATAACTGCAGCTGATAAATATATAAACGCTTGTAAAAAATACTCAGTCATCCATTTATTCCTTATCTGTAGTTATTTTGCGCTCAGGTGACAAACATTACACAGGGTTCACAATATCAATATAGTGATGGGTTAAACCAAATTCATTGGCTAAATGTTCACCTAAAGCTTTTATACCAAATTGCTCTGTAGCATGATGACCGGCGGCAAAGTAATGGATCCCTTGCTCCATAGCGCAATGAAAGGTCCTTTCTGACACTTCACCACTGATAAAGGCGTCAACGTTCAAGCCTGCAGCATGATCAATATAATCCTGCGCCCCGCCAGTACACCAAGCAATAGATGAAATAACCTCAGTCTCGTCACCAATGTGTAATGGCACTCGATTAAGCTTCTCTGTTAACAATGCATTAACTTGTGCAACAGTTAATGGCTGAGGAAATTTCCCCTGCCATAGTAAATTTTGCGGTATATCGGTACACACCTCAACATCGACAATACCTAATTCTTTAGCTAATTCAGCATTATTACCCAGTGTTTGATGTGCATCTAAAGGTAAATGATAGCCGAATAAATTCATATCGTGGGTCATTAGTGATTTTATTCTTTGGTATTTCATACCAGTAAGCACTTCGGGTTCATTTTTCCAAAAAAAACCATGGTGCACTAAAATCGCGTCTGCATTTAATGCTGCAGCTTGATCGATTAATGCTTGGCAAGCGGTAACGCCAGTCACAATCGTGCTGATGTGTTCAGTGCCCTGCACTTGCAGCCCATTGGGAGCGTAATCTTTAAACTGATTCACATTCAGAAAATCATTGAGATATTTAGACAATTGTTGGCGAGATACAGACGTTAATGACATAAAACTAACCCTAAATTTATTGATAGTAATAGTGTAACGCAGACCAATACTTATTGAAAAACCCTTGTTAAGATTGGCTAATAGCTGAGCGATATTTGCATAAATTGGACTTTTAAGTACATTAAACATTAAAATTAGCCCACGGGATGTTGAACACATTAAATAAACTATTCAATAAATAAAAATAGGTCTCAAAATGTCAAACTTGACAAAAGAAGCGCTTATCGCTGAATTAACCGCGGCTCTTGAAAATCAAACTGGTAAATCTGTTGAAATTGAACAGAAAGGCAGTTGGTACAAAATTGATGGCGGCAAGTCGATACGCTTTAGCGAACTTGAGAAAATGCACCTTGAAGCCACACAAGGTCAAACCGCTGTTGCGCCTGTAGCAGATAAGCCGGTTAAAGCAGTTGTCGCAAAAAAAGCAGTTGCTAAAAAGCCTGCTGTTAAAGTTGCAAGTACACCAGCAACGTCAACTTCTGGTGGTAAAACGCCAAAAGAATTATGGCGTGAAAAACTAGCTGCGGCAGGTAAAAGTACCTTACCTCGCGGTTTCTAGTTTCAGGTGCGTTTACACAATAAAAAAGGAGCTTAGGCTCCTTTTTTATTGTGTCCTTTTTTATTGTGTAAATTACATCCAGACTTACATGGCTAAATCAACTCTGACATAGCCTTTTAGATAAACCACCCTCACTTCGTCACCTGCGTTAAATGCCATGCCAGGATCTTGATCTTGAATCACCATCACTTGGCTACCATCATCAAGGTTTATCATCATTTCAATGAGTTTATATTCTAATGTTCTGGTCGTGTTTCCATACTGATTTGCAGCAGCGCCGCCCACTAACGCACCAAGCACAGTTGCAACATCTTGGCCTGAGCCACCACCAAATTGATGGCCAATAACGCCGCCCACCAAGGCGCCGCCAAATGTTTTCCAGCCAACATTTCGATCTTCCACCAACTGGGTTTGAGTGACATGTTTAATTGATTCAACTTGGCCGTAGACAACCTTTTCTACTGGGACAGCTTGATTTCGGTCGTAGGCCGCACTTGCTGGCACTGAGATTAAGATAAACAAAATCGCACTAAAAAGTGCTCGAGAACAGTTTGTGAGTTTCAACATAGGCAAAATTCCGCTAACGTATGCATAAGGTCTACTCATTAATATACTCAATTGTGAACTCACTGTCCTATTTAAATAAACTGCCTTTGTTTCCTGATCCACAACAAGCATTGTCAGATCCCAATGGTTTACTAGCTGTTGGTGGTGATTTAAGCCCGCAACGCCTTGTGGAAGCCTACTATCAAGGCATATTCCCTTGGTTTAATGAACACGACCCCATCCTTTGGTGGTCACCAGATCCTAGAGCCATTTTTATCCCCAAGCGACATGCAGTAAATAAAAGTATGTTAAAGCTGCTCAAAAAAAGTCCATGGCGCTTTAGTATTAATAAAGCCTTCACTGAGGTTATCCATGCTTGCTCACAACCTAGGCTCACACAGCAAGGCACTTGGATTTCATCTGACATCCAGCAGGCCTATATACAGCTGCATAAACTGGGAAAAGCACATTCAATTGAAGTGTGGGATAATGATGAGCTAGTTGGCGGCTTATACGGCATTGCAGTGGGAAGCGTGTTTTGTGGCGAGTCAATGTTTCATCGTCAATCTAATGCCTCAAAAGCGGCCTTTGCTATGCTCAACCAGCATTTATTCGACAAGGGTTTTAAACTCATTGATGCACAAATTATGAACCCTCACCTAGCCAATTTAGGCGCCGTAGACGTTCCCAGAAAAGCATTTTTAGCTCAACTAAAACAATTACGAAATCAAGTTATTAACGATGATACTTGGTTACAACAAGAGGTCTATTTTGAGTTCTAGAAGCATTAGCGTTGGCCTAACCCAGCCGTTTGATTGTAATTATATTGACGGTTTACAAGAGCAATTACTTGTTATTCAAGAGTCTGAACTTGACGCAAACTTATTCGAACAATTGTTAGGAATAGGTTTTAGACGTAATGGCAGTTCAATTTACAAACCCAGATGTCCTAGCTGTCAGGCTTGTCAGTCCATTCGAGTGGATGTTGGCCAGTTTAAGGTATCCAAAAGACAAAAAAGAACCTTAAAGAATAATCAAGATTTAACCTGGAAAGTTACGCACGAGCGTACGGCGGCACATTATCAATTATATGAACAATATATTATTGGTCGCCATTTTGATGGTCCTATGTATCCTCCCTCTGAGAGCCAGTTTAACGACTTTCTTGCTTGCCAGTGGCTACCTGATACCTTCATTGAAGTTTATGACCAACAAAAGCTCATTGGCGTTGCTGTAACCGATATGATGACGCATTCAATGTCGGCAATTTACAGTTATTTTGACCCCGAATATGCAAAACGTTCCTTAGGGTCATATATGATTTTATTGCAATGCCAGCTCGCGCAGCAAAAACATAAGCAATTTCTTTATTTAGGCTACCAAATTGATGAAAATCGTAAAATGAATTACAAGCGTTTATATCGTCCTTATCAAATCTTAACAGCTCAAGGATGGCAACATATTGAAAAAGAACCTATGCTTTAGTGTTTCAAGCCTTTACAGCTCGCGCTTTTTACGGCATGATACGGCGAATTTTTTATATTTGAAGGCATAAAGGTAACCAATTAATGGCGAAAGAAGACAACATTGAAATGCAGGGCACTATCCTTGAGACCTTGCCAAATACAATGTTCCGCGTAGAACTTGAAAATGGTCATGTAGTGATAGCACACATTTCTGGCAAGATGCGCAAAAACTACATCCGTATTTTAACGGGTGATAAAGTCACTGTTCAGTTGACTCCTTACGATTTAAGTAAAGGTCGTATCGTCTTCCGCGCACGTTAATCCTGCCTCATATATTAAAAACCCGGCTTTAATGTCGGGTTTTTTATTTGCTAGCTATCCTGGCAAATACTAAGAATTAGCAGTAATTTTTAGTAATAGTAATTAGGCGATTAACGTCAAGAAAAAATGGCTATCTGAAAACAGATAGCCATTTTTATTTGAGCCAAATAATTAACAAGGTTTAAGAGACTTTCTCTTCACATTCGCAACTGATCACCAGCTCATTATCTTTGACATCAACTTTTGCTATTCCACCAGCTTCAAGCTTGCCAAATAAGATTTCATCAGCCAATGGTCGTTTGATTAACTCAGTAACAACACGGCTCATCGGGCGAGCGCCCATATTTTTATCGTAACCCTTTTCAGCTAATAAAGTGCGCGCTTCATCAGTGACCTCGAGGGTGACACGCTTCTCATCTAACTGCGCTTGCAGCTCAATAAGGAACTTATCGACAACCTTAGCAATAATGGTCATATCAAGATGATTAAACCAAATAATCGAATCTAAACGATTTCGAAACTCTGGTGAAAACACTTTATTAATTTCTGACATCGCATTAAGGCTGTTGTCTTGTTGCTTAAAGCCTATTGAAGTACGGATAGACTCTTGAACGCCAGCATTGGTGGTCATCACCAAGGTCACATTTCTAAAGTCTGCTTTGCGACCGTTATTATCGGTTAAGGTACCGTGATCCATGACTTGCAACAGCAAATTATAAATGTCAGGGTGAGCTTTTTCGATTTCATCTAGCAGCACCACACAATGCGGGTTTTTAATTACGGCATCAGTAAGTAAACCGCCTTGCTCGTAACCGACATAACCGGGTGGTGAACCAATTAAACGTGAAACCGTATGTCTTTCGGTATACTCAGACATATCAAAACGGATAAGCTTCATGTTTAAACATGATGCCAACTGATTAGTCACCTCGGTTTTACCCACCCCAGTAGGGCCGGCAAATAAGAAACTGCCCACAGGCTTTTTCTCTGCACCTAAGCCGCTTCGAGATAAACGTATGGCAGAGCTAAGGCCCTCAATGGCTTTGTCCTGCCCGAATACCAACATCTTAAGGTTACGTTCAAGGTTCTTAAGTAAATCTTTGTCAGTAGACGATACGGACTTCTCAGGAATACGTGCTATTTTGGCAATAATGGCTTCAATTTCTGGCTGACCGATGGTTTTTTTACGTTTGCTAGCTGGCAGCATCACCATTCTAGCGCCCGCCTCATCAATCACATCAATGGCCTTGTCAGGCAAGTGACGGTCATTAATGTGCTTAGCTGACAAGCTGGCCGCAGAACTGATTGCAGCCTGAGTGTAACGAACCCCATGATGTTCTTCATACTTTGATTTAAGTCCCAGTAAAATCTTAGTGGTTTCAGCAACCGAAGGTTCGTTAATATCAATTTTTTGGAAACGACGGGCTAAAGCCCTGTCTTTCTCAAAAATACTTTGGTATTCCTGGAATGTGGTTGAGCCCATACATCGAAGTGAGCCGTTGGATAACAAAGGTTTTAACAGATTTGAGGCATCCATTACCCCTCCTGAAGCGGCACCTGCACCAATGATGGTATGAATTTCATCAATAAATAAAATCGCATGTTCATTTTTGGCCAGCTCTTTTAATAGCCCTTTAAAGCGTTTTTCAAAATCACCACGGTATTTAGTGCCCGCGAGTAATGAGCCTAAATCTAACGAATACACAGTAGCATCTTTGATAACATCAGGTACTTGCTCATTAACGATACGGTAGGCTAAACCTTCAGCAATGGCTGTTTTACCCACACCAGCCTCACCGACCAATAATGGGTTATTTTTACGACGACGACATAAGGTTTGAATCGCACGCTCAACTTCATCATCACGGCCAATGAGTGGGTCTATGACCCCATCTTTAGATAATTGATTTAAGTCTGTAGCAAATTGAGCCAATAAACTTCTATCTTCACCGGCTTCAGTGCCTTCTTCGCTGGCTTCTGGGTTATTTATCTCTTCGTCACTATCGTCTTTTGGTAAACCGTGGGAGATATAGTTAACCACATCTAAACGCGTTATTTCGCAGCGACGCAGTAAATATACAGCCTGAGACTCTTGCTCACTAAAAATAGCAACTAAGACATTGGCACCTGTGACTTCATTACGACCTGATGACTGCACATGAAATACTGCACGCTGAAGCACACGTTGAAAGCCTAAGGTAGGCTGAGTTTCACGTTCTTCTGTGGTGTCAGCGATTAATGGGGTTGTTTGTTGGATGAAGTTAGATACTTCCTCGTGTAAACGAGACAGATCTGCACCACAGGCTAATAGTGCTTCTTTAGCCGATGGGTTATTAATTAATGCTAATAATAAATGTTCTACTGTCATATATTCATGACGTGAATCTCGAGCTTGTTGAAAAGCGAGATTCAAGGTGACTTCAAGATCTTTGTTTAGCATAGCACCCCCTAAAAATACTCAAATACTGCAGAGTTACCGGTTGTGAACAGCAAGTTCACTATGCGGCTTCTAATGTACACAGCAACGGATGTTCGTTTTCTCTGGCAAATTGATTTACTTGTAAGACTTTGGTTTCAGCGATCCCAAATGAAAAAACACCACATATTCCTTTACCTTGGTGATGGATAGCCAACATGATGTCTGTGGCTTGCTGTTCATCCTTGTTAAAAAAGCGTTGAAGCACTTCAATAACAAAATCCATCGGTGTGTAATCATCGTTATTTAACACGACCTTATACATTGAAGGTGGTTGTAGCTCCGATTCAACACGCTCTTTAGTGTGCTCTACGCTGCCTAATCTACCCATGTGTTAATACTAGCCTCTAGTTTGGTACAAGACCAATTGATATTATTAAATTAATTAAATGTTGTCATTTTGTTAATTTTTACTTGACATCTTTTCGTACAAATTTCATTCTGTTTGCAGGCGGCACATGTAGACCGCTCTTAATAAGTTTTACTATCTTACTGGTAAGTAGGCAACAGAAGGAAGTGGAAGTATGGCAAGCGGAACTGTTAAATGGTTCAACAACGCCAAAGGATTCGGGTTTATATGCCCAGATCAGGGTGGCGAAGATGTTTTTGCACATTATTCAACTATTGAAATGGAAGGCTACAGAACGCTAAAAGCGGGTCAGCCTGTCGATTTCGAAACTGAGCAGGGCCCAAAGGGCATGCATGCTTCAGCCATTTCACCAACAAAATAGTCGGTGAAACTATAAATCAAAAAGGCAGAGATTTTAATCTCTGCCTTTTTTATTGGGCAAATAAAAAGTAAATATTAAACTGTTTGCCCAAAAAAACACCTAATCGTAAATAAAACTGAGGTTCAATTCATCTTAACTTAAGCAACTTCAACCTCCGGCGTTAACAAATTTGCTGACAGAGGCTAAATCTCACTGAGCCTAGTTTCAGTATTCAAGCCTTGAAAGCTTATCCCATTAACTGAGTGCGATTAAAATCAGTCGAACTGGCTATGGCGGCAAACAGGCACAAAAAAGCAGAGAGCAAGCCCTCTGCTTTACGGCATCAATTTTATGCCTTCAATTTAGCCACAAAAAAACGCTTAATGTGTAATAAATTGATTTAGTAATGCACTTGGACGCATGGCAGCTTCAGCTTTTGCTGCGTCTAAACGGTAGTAACCACCTAAATCAACAGCAGGGCCTTGTGATGCATTCAATTCCGCCACAATTGCCGCTTCGTTAGATGTTAGCGACTCAGCAAGTTCAGTAAACTGCGCAGCTAATTCCGTATCAACAGTTTGCACTGAGACAGCTTGAGCCCAATACATGGCTAAATAAAAGTGACTACCACGGTTATCAAGCTCACCAACACGACGTGAAGGTGATTTATTGCTATCAAGGAATTGGCCGATAGCAATATCTAACGTATCCGCTAGCACCTGTGCTTTAGGGTTATTTGCTGTTTGGCTTAAATGCTCTAAAGAAGCCGCTAATGCCAAAAATTCACCCAGTGAATCCCAGCGTAAATGGCCTTCTTTCTCAACTTGTTGAACA
Source organism: Shewanella sp. 10N.286.52.C2 (assembly GCF_002874545.1). Lineage (NCBI taxonomy): Bacteria > Pseudomonadati > Pseudomonadota > Gammaproteobacteria > Alteromonadales > Shewanellaceae > Shewanella > Shewanella sp. 10N.286.52.C2. Next base: position 34,007 of record NZ_MCTV01000079.1, on the reverse strand, counting down.
TGCTTAGGTGCACTACCACCCGCGCCTGTTTCAAATAAGCCACCGCCATTCATTAACGGCACAATTGATAGCATTTTAGCACTAGTGCCTAATTCAAGAATTGGGAATAGATCAGTCAGGTAATCACGCAGTACGTTACCCGTTACAGAAATAGTATCTAAACCTTGTTTAACGCGAGCGAGTGTCACTCGAGTTGCTTCTACTGGTGCAAGAATTTGTATATCCAAGCCGTCAGTATCATGATCTTGAAGATAAGCTTCAACTTTAGTGATTAATTGAGCGTCATGAGCACGCTTACTGTCTAACCAGAAAATTGCAGGCGTGGCACTTAAACGTGAACGTCGAACTGCTAACTTAACCCAATCGCGGATTGGTGCATCTTTTACCTGGCACATTCTGAAAATGTCACCAACTTCAACATTATGCGTCATCAACACCTTGCCAGCACGGTTAACAACGTTAACAACACCTGCTTGTGCAATTTCAAATGTTTTATCATGACTACCGTATTCTTCGGCTTTTTGAGCCATCAAACCGACGTTTGGCACACTGCCCATTGTGGTTGGGTTAAATGCGCCATTGGTTTTACAAAATGCAATTGTTTCTTGATACACACCGGCATAACAACGATCAGGGATCATTGCTTTGGTGTCTTTAAGTTGGCCATCTGGGCCCCACATTTTACCTGAAGAACGAATAGCTGCAGGCATAGATGCATCAATAATAATATCACTTGGTACGTGTAAGTTAGTGATGCCTTTATCTGAATCAACCATCGCCAATGCTGGACGTTTAGCATAAACCGCAGCAATATCAGCCTCGATTTCTGCGCGCTGGGCTTCTGGTAATGTGGCAATTTTTGCGTATACATCACCAAAACCATTGTTAACATCAACGCCTAATTCATCAAACAGCACTTGGTGCTTGTCAAAAACCTCTTTAAAGAAAACTTTTACAGCGTGACCAAATAAAATCGGGTCTGATACTTTCATCATTGTTGCTTTAAGGTGCAATGACAATAGTACATCTTCAGATTTAGCCGCTTCGATTTCTCGCTCGTAAAAGGCAACTAAAGCTTTGTTGCTCATTACTGCGGTATCAATTACTTCACCGGCTAATAAAGATAAGCCCGTTTTCAAAGCTACTTTTTGGCCATCTGCTTGGGTTAGCACGATATCTACAGTATCAGCATCAGTCAGGGTGACTGATTGCTCACTACCGTAAAAATCACCTTCATTCATATGCGCAACGTGTGATGCTGAATCACTTGCCCATTTACCCATTGAATGCGGGTTTTTCTTAGCGTAATTTTTTACCGATGTTGGCGCGCGGCGATCAGAGTTACCTTCACGCAATACCGGGTTTACTGCACTGCCTTTAATCTTGTCATAACGTGACTGAGATTCACGCTCTGCATCAGTAGATGGCTCATCTGGGTAGTTTGGTATGTCGTAACCTTTCGCTTGAAGTTCAGCGATACAGGCTTTTAACTGTGGAATTGACGCACTGATGTTAGGTAACTTGATAATATTAGCTTCAGGCGTATTTGCCATTAGGCCTAACTCAGTGAGTGCATCAGCAATTTTTTGCTCTGCAGTTAACTTTTCAGGAAAGTTAGCAATAATACGGCCAGATAAAGATATATCTCTAGTCTCGACTTTTACACCTGCAGCATTGGTAAATGTGCGGATGATAGGGAGTAATGACAGCGTAGCTAATGCGGGGGCTTCATCAGTTTCAGTATAAATGATCGTTGGAGAATTATCTTTCATGCTTTTTCCTACATTATTGAAATAAATAGTTTTTATAAATTATTATTGTAATAAGTATCTACCTAAAAAGACCTTTAATCTATTGTTAAAGTGTAATTTTGCGGCACAAATCCATATGAAATTTGAAAAATAAATAGTGGCTGCTTGTTTTTTAAAAACGGGTACAGATCACATTTTTAGGCCAACATCATAGACCATTATGTGCAAGATTCAAATTCCACTAAGGCCCAATGCCGAGTAAACTATACAAAATGAATCAATTTCATCATTAAAGGCTTTTATATGTCAGTCAATGGCAAACCAAAACGTTTCAGTAATAAATTTGCATCCCCAACATCAACTCGCCCAATGAAAAAAGGCTTTAAACGCCCAGTAGCTAAGCCAGTATCCGATCCCGTAATTGTGTTGTTTAACAAACCTTTTGATGTTTTATGTCAATTTACCGATGAATCTGGTCGCCAAACCTTAAAAGATTTTATTCCAGTAAAAGACGTTTATGCTGCAGGACGTTTAGATAGAGACAGTGAAGGCTTATTGCTACTCACTAATGACGGTAAGCTGCAGGCGAAATTGACCCAGCCGAAAAAGAAAACCTTTAAGACTTATTGGGCTCAAGTTGAAGGTGAGCCAGATGCAGCGTCAATAAAAGCACTCTGCCAAGGGGTTGAACTAAAAGATGGCATGACCTTGCCAGCAAAAGCAAAAGTAATCGATGAACCTGCGGTTTGGGAGCGAACCCCGCCAGTGCGTGAGCGAAAGTCTATTCCAACAACCTGGTTAGAAATTCAAATTTGTGAAGGCAGAAACCGACAAGTGAGACGCATGACCGCGCATATCGGCCACCCTACTTTAAGATTAATTCGCTATAAAATAGGTCAATGGAGTTTAGATGACATTAATTGTGGTGAATATAAAGTCCACAAACAAGAAAGTTAATCTGTCACACAAGATTTTTAGGCAATAGGATAAGTCATGGTGAAACCACGTTATAAACCCAATACCACTGTTGCTTGTGTTATCCATTGTGATAATAAATTTTTATTAGTTGAAGAAATTATTGATGGTGAAGTGCGCTTTAACCAACCTGCAGGGCATTTAGAAGCCAATGAAACCATCATTGATGCCTGCATTCGGGAAGTAAAAGAAGAAACCGGATTAAATATTACTATTTCGGCACTCGTTTGCATCTACCAATTTAGTGCATCAAACGCATTGTCTTTTATGCGATTTACTTTTTGCGCACAAGTAAACAAATGCGTTGAATGCACCCCAATAGATCCTGCTATTAGTGCCTGCCATTGGTTAACTATAGAACAGGTAAAAGCCCGTCAAAATCAACTTCGCAGCCCATTAGTACTCAAATCTATTGAAGACTATTTACATAAACCCCACAGCCCATTATCACTGATTAATAGTGAACTGCAGATCATAGCCGCAACCAATAATGCATGATAGAATATGCGCCGCACATTTTGGAGATTTATAGGTTCATTTGTCAGCGCACTTGAAATGCACTAACGGCGACCACATTATGATCTCTAACTACCCAAACACTCATGGTTTCTAGGTTTTATGACATTAAGTACTCCCAATCCAAATGGTAAAAAAGTCATCGTTGGCATGTCCGGCGGTGTAGATTCTTCTGTTTCTGCGTATTTGCTTATGCAGCAAGGCTACCAAGTAGAAGGATTGTTCATGAAGAACTGGGAAGAAGATGATACCGATGAGTATTGTGCGGCTTCTGAAGACTTAATAGATGCCCAGTCCGTCTGTGATAAATTAGGCATTAAACTTCATACAGTTAACTTTGCGGCAGAGTATTGGGACAATGTTTTCGAGTATTTCTTAGCGGAATATAAAGCAGGTCGTACCCCAAATCCCGATATCATCTGTAACAAAGAAATCAAATTCAAAGCATTTTTAGAATTCGCTGACGAAATTCTTGATGCTGACTATATTGCTATGGGCCACTACGTTCGCCGTTATGACAGTGCTGACGGAACTCAAATGTTACGTGGTGTTGATGGCAATAAAGATCAAAGTTATTTCCTCTATACCCTTAGTCATGAGCAAGTGGCTAAAAGTTTATTCCCTGTGGGCGAATTAGAAAAACACCAAGTTCGTGATATCGCCAAAGAAATGGGCTTAATCACCCATGATAAAAAAGACAGTACTGGCATCTGCTTTATCGGTGAGCGCAAGTTTACTGACTTTTTAGCAACCTACTTACCTGCTCAGCCTGGTGATATTGAAACCGCTGATGAAGGTGAAGTGATTGGTACCCACCAAGGATTGATGTACCACACACTAGGCCAGCGTAAAGGTCTGGGTATTGGTGGCTTGAAAAATAGTAACGATGATCCTTGGTATGTGGTTGATAAAGATTTAACCCGCAATGTGCTCGTTGTGGCCCAAGGTGGTAAGCATCCACGGTTAATGTCTACTGGCATGTTGGTCAATCAATTACATTGGGTTGACCGCAAAGGCCCAAGCGCACCAGCAAAAATTACCGTTAAAACTCGTTATCGTCAGCAAGATGTGCACTGCACTGTGACTTATGATGATGACAGTAACTTAAGGGTTATTTTTGATGAACCCGTTGCTGCGGTAACGCCGGGGCAATCTGCAGTATTTTATGATGGTGAAGTCTGCCTTGGCGGCGGAATCATTGATTGTTTAATTAGAGGATAGTCTGTGAGCCAAGTCTTATTTGAACGCACTATGGCGTTTGCCGGAATATTACAAGCTATTGCTCAAGTACAACATATTGCTCGTCATGGTGATTCAGATGAAAGCGCACTTGCTGCAAGTCTGAACACCATCATGGTCACAGATCCTGATTCTATTAGTGATATCTATACCGATAAGCAAGCACTTAATAAAGGTTATCAGCTCATTGAAAACCAATTGGGTGATGGTAATAGCAAGGATGTGGAAACCACCCGCTACCTTGTTGGTATGTTAGCACTGGAGCGCAAACTGGCTCGCTCAGCAAATGGCTTAGGCATGTTAGCTGAACGCATCAACCAAGTGCATCGACAACTACACCATTTTGCGATTACTGATGAACAAATCATCGCCAGTCTTGCCAGTATTTACAGTGATACCATCAGTGAACTGGGACCTAAATTGCAAATTTCTGGGAATCCAGCTTATTTACAACAACCGCAAGTACAACAAAAAATTCGTGCTTTATTGCTAGCAGCGATGCGCAGTGCCGTTTTATGGCGTCAACTGGGTGGCAAACGTCGTCACTTAGTTTTTGCCCGTAAAGCCATTGTGGATACCGCTATCAGTAGCCGTAAAAATAATTAACGATTCACCCTACAAATATTCCAACTTACAATAAAAGTTCATCAAGGAGCTTCAAATGGATCTTTCTGCACTGACAGCTATCTCGCCGATAGACGGTCGTTACGGTAGTAAAACCACCTCTCTACGAGGTATTTTCAGCGAATTCGGTTTAACAAAATACCGTGTTCAAGTTGAAATTAACTGGTTAAAACTACTTTCAAGTTGCCCAGAGATTGAAGAAGTTCCGCCATTTAGTGAAGACGCATTAGCGTTACTAGATAGCATCAAGGATAACTTCAGTGAAGAAGACGCTTTGCGCGTTAAAACGATTGAAAGAACCACTAACCATGACGTTAAAGCGGTTGAGTATTTCATCAAAGAACAAATTGCAGATAACGCTGAATTAGTTGCAATCGACGAATTCGTACATTTTGCTTGTACTTCTGAAGATATTAATAACTTATCTCACGCATTAATGCTTAAAGAAGCACGTGAATTAGTATTAGCGCCTCAGTGTCTAGAAATTGTCAATGCGCTTAAGCAATTAGCAAGAGACAACAAATCAGTACCATTGATGTCACGTACACATGGTCAACCGGCTTCGCCTTCTACGCTGGGTAAAGAAATGGCTAACGTTGCCGTTCGTTTAGAACGCCAACTAGACCAAATCAATGCAGTAGAAATCATGGGTAAAATCAATGGCGCTGTGGGTAACTACAATGCTCACCTTTCTGCTTACCCAGAAGTTAACTGGCATGAGCTGTCACAACGCTTTGTGACAAGTTTAGGTATTAACTGGAACGCATACACCACTCAAATTGAGCCCCATGATTACATCGCTGAGTTATTTGATGCTATTGCCCGTTTCAACACCATCTTAATCGATTTCGATCGTGACATTTGGGGCTACATTGCATTAGGTCACTTCAAGCAACGCACTATCGCTGGCGAGATTGGTTCATCAACCATGCCGCACAAAGTTAACCCAATTGATTTTGAAAATTCTGAAGGTAACTTAGGTATTGCTAACGCGTTAATGCAGCATTTAGCCGCAAAGCTTCCTGTATCAAGATGGCAGCGAGATTTAACTGACTCAACAGTATTGCGTAACTTAGGTGTTGGTATGGCGCATTCATTAATTGCTTATCAAGCAACAATGAAAGGCATCAGCAAGCTTGAAGTGAATGAAGCAAACCTTCGCGCTGAGTTAGATAAAAACTGGGAAGTATTAGCAGAGCCAGTACAAACAGTGATGCGTCGCTACGGCATTGAAAAGCCATACGAGAAATTAAAAGAGTTAACCCGTGGTAAGCGTATCGACGGCGATCAACTTGCAGTCTTTATCGATGGTCTAGAGTTACCTGATAACGTTAAAGCTGAACTTAAAACAATGACGCCAGCCAACTACATTGGTCGTGCTGAAGCATTTGTTGACGAGTTAAAATAATCTTCCACTCAATAACAACTATTGATTGTTGAATAAGGATAGGCGGCAGTTCCATAAGGATTGCCGCCTTTTTTAATACTATGTATACATTAAATTTTGATACTGCTGAGTTCATCAGTAAATATTGGCAACAAAAACCTATAGTCATCAAAAATGCCTTTAAGGCATTTGAAGATCCAATATCGGCCGATGAACTTGCAGGCCTAGCCATGGAAGAAGATATCTCTTCTCGCATCGTTAAAACTGAAACCGATGACTGGAAAGTGATTCAAGGGCCGTTTGAAGACTATGACGAACATGGCGATGACAAATGGCAGTTACTTGTACAAGCGGTAAACCATTGGTATCCGGAGTCTCAACCACTGGTTGAAGCATTCAGATTTTTACCTGATTGGCGTTTTGATGACTTAATGGTATCGTTTGCCACCCCACAAGGCGGCATTGGGCCACATATTGATAATTATGATGTGTTCTTGATCCAAGGAGAAGGGGAACGCCGCTGGAAAGTGGGCCATAATGGCGAACATCAATGCCGTGGTGGAGATCCATCAAGTCCATTAGTAGATGACTTTGAACCCATTATTGATGTGGTGCTCAGCAAAGGCGATATGTTATATATTCCGCCAGGCTACCCTCATTGCGGTGAAACCTTAAGTCTTGCAATGAGTTATTCTATTGGTTTTAGAGCGCCAAGTCAGCAAGAGTTATTAACTGAGTTGGCTGATTCGCTGATTGATAACAGTGCTGGCCAACATAGATTTACCTCTAGCGAAGAAGCTGCAAGCCATGGCCTAGTCAGTCAAACTCAGCAGCAAGGGATCATGGATTTACTGGCTCAATTAGCAACTGATCCTGCCCAATACCAAACTATGCTAGGTAAGTTACTCAGCCAAAATCGTTTTGAACTCGATATCAATCCCTTTGAAGCGCCAATTTCAACAACAGATGTTAAGGAAGCCATTGAAGATGGCGCTAACATGCAACGTATTGGCGGCTTAAAGGTATTAAGCCTAGAGGCTGATACCCAAGCGCAGTTGTATATCAATGGTGAAGTGGTTTGCGCCGCAGGGATTGAACAAGACATCATCGCCGAGATCGCCAATAATCACCTACTCACTCAATCGCAGCTTCAAAACTGGCTCAATGATCAGCAAGTCATGACGGTATTAACCCAGCTTATCAATCAAGGTTGGTATTACTTTTCAGAGTAACCGTTAATTAAAGTGACATCTTAGCGCCACACTAATTTTCCTTTAACCAAAAAAAGCACTCATCGAGTGCTTTTTTGGTTTATTAGTTATTCAAATTAATAGATTTTTGCTTGTCCTTCTGGACGGGTTTTAAGGAATTTCAAAAACCACATATATTGCTCAGGGTAAGCTTGAATAACTTGCTCAACCATTTTATTTAAAGCAATGGCTTCGTTATCCTTACCTTGCATATCTTCAGGCTTAACTTGCGGCATCACGGTCAACTTAAACTGGTAAGCTGCTTTGTCGTAACCAATTTTTACCGGTAAAACCTGCGCCTTACCTGCTTGCGCTAAACGCCCTACTACCGGTAAGGTGGCTTTTTCTGTTGCCAGCAATGGAGCAAATACACTTTGCTCAGGACCTAAATCTTCATCTGGTAAATAAAAGAAGCTATTATCTTGCTTTAATTCAGTGATTAGCGCGCGTATGCCCGCCTCTCGCATGTAAACGCGGCCATTCTTACTACTGCGTAGTCGATTACTAAACCAATTGAATAAGCCGTTATTATGAGCTTTGGCCATGGTAACCATAGGCAGTTCGATATTTAAACGCAGCCCGGCATAATCAATCGGCCATACATGGGGCATGATAAAAATAATCGGCTGGCCAGCATCACGCGCGGCTTGCACATGTTCAAAACCTGTAATACTGACTCGACGCCTTAGATGCGCATCTGAGCGAATTAATAATTCAGCTTGAGATACCAAGGTTAAAACAAACATATCGACGTTGGCGTTAATTAACTCATCCACCTCAGTCGCTGACTTCTCAGGAAAACATGTTTGAATATTGATACGCGCAATATTGATGGGTTTTTTCGCATAAGACAGTACCAGCTTGGCTAATAGTCGCGCTATAGGATCTCGCAACCAAGCAGGCATCACCCCAAACATAAATAACACCATAATGGCTAGCCATGTACCCCAATATTTCGGGTGCAATAAAGATAGGGTAAAGCGACGATCGAAATGTTTTGCTTGTCTAGCCAAAAGAAACCTCAAAGATTACATTAACACAGTGAAACAAAGAGCCTAAGGAATTGGCCATAATACCAATTTATCAGCGGGACAACATCTGAATATTGTAAAATTGCTACTTTGAATCTTGCTTAATTTGTTAAAATAAAAAAGCCACTCAATGAGTGGCTTTTTTATTAAACAGTGAAACTACTTCTTTTCAGCATTTGCTTCTTCAACACGTGTTTTGAGTTTTTGTCCCGGACGGAACGTCACTACACGGCGAGCTGAAATAGGAATATCTTCACCAGTTTTTGGGTTCCTTCCCGGTCTTTGGTTTTTATCGCGCAAATCAAAGTTTCCAAAGCCAGATAACTTGACCTGCTCACCACTTTCAAGTGCTTCTCTAATCTCTTCAAAGAAAGACTCAACCATCTCTTTGGCTACACGTTTATTCATGCCAAGTGTTTCGAAAAGATGTTCTGCCATTTCGGCTTTGGTAAGTGCCATACTTTTAATCCCTCAACAATGCGTTGAACTCGCTCTTAAGTGCCGAGACAACTGAATCAACAGTTTCAGTGATGTCTTTTTCTTCAAGTGTACGAGTAATGTCTTGTAATGTAAGTGCGATTGCAAGGCTCTTTTTGCCAGCGTCAACACCTTTACCCCGGTATACATCGAACAAGTTTAAGCCAACCAACTGATTTTCGCCAACTTTTCTTATCAAATCCATAACATTAGTTGCAGAAACTTCTTCGTCTACAACGACTGCAATATCACGTCGATTAGCAGGAAACTTAGATACAGCCTGGGCTAGCGGCAAACTGGCTTGCAGTAAAGCGTCCAGTTCTAACTCAAAAACAATTGTTTTGCCATTAAGGCCAAAAGGCTTCTCCAAACTCGGATGGATAGCACCTATAACACCAATGACTCGATTATTTCTCAATATTTCAGCACATTGCCCTGGATGAAGAGCTGAATGTGTTGCACTTCTAAAAGTAAATTCAGAAGTCGAAACTGTCAAGCCGATTATTGATTCTAAATCGCCTTTTAAATCAAAGAAGTCGACAGTTTTAGATTCCATTGACCAATGTTCATCATTTTGAACACCAGAAATTACTGCACCAATCATAGCTTCTTGTCTAACACCAGAATCTGCTTTGGCATCAGGAACAAAGCGTAAACCGGTTTCAAATAAACGTACGCGACCTTGTTGACGACTTTGGTTATAACCAACAGAAGTTAACAAACCGGTGAACATCGATAAACGCATCGCTGACATTTCAACCGAAATAGGATTCGGTAAAATCATTGCTGGCTCATTTGGATGAACAATGTTTTGTAACTTAGGATCAACAAAGCTATAGGTCACCGCCTCTTGGAAACCGCGCGCCACTAATACACTGCGCACTTTGCTTAATGGAATATTCGCTTCTTTGTGATCAGACATACTTAATGAAGCAACAGGTGCAATATTTGGGATATTGTTATATCCATAAATACGGGCAACCTCTTCGATTAAATCTTCTTCAATGGCCATATCAAAACGATATGTTGCCGTGGTCACATTCCAAGCGTCAGCAGTTACTGCAACAGTAAATCCAAGACGCTCAAGAATTTCTGTTACATCAGTATCAGGAATATGATGACCAAGAATTTTGTCTAACTTGCTGCGACGCAAAGTGATTTGAGCCGGCTTAGGTAAATGCGCTTCAGACACTGCTTCAGCAACAGGACCTGCTTCACCACCACAAATATCAAGTACTAAGCGCGTAGCTCGGTCCATCACTTTATGTTGAAGCTCTGGGTCTACACCACGTTCAAAACGGTGTGATGCATCTGTGTGTAAGCCTAAGCGACGCGATTTACCCATAATGGCTAAAGGCGCAAAGAATGCGCACTCTAATAAAATATCTTGGGTCTTTGCAGTTACGCCTGACGCTTCACCGCCAAATACACCCGCTAAGGCAACGGCTGCTTTATCGTCAGCAATCACTAGGGTGTCACTTGGTACTGTAATTTCGTTACCGTCAAGTAAAGTAAGCTTTTCAACGCCGTCGCTTAAACGCACTTGAATAGCACCATTTAAGGCTGCTAAATCAAACGCATGCATTGGCTGACCATATTCAATCAATACGTAGTTAGTAATATCTACAATGGGATCGATTGAGCGAATACCGCTACGACGTAACTTCTCTTGCATCCATAAAGGCGTTGCTGCCGCTAAGTTTACATTCTTAACCACACGGCCTAAATAACGAGGACAGGCATCTGCTGCAATAACGTTAATTTCAACTTTATCATCGATAGTTGCAGTAACAGGATCCCACGTCGGCTCAGCAACCGCTTGACGGTTTAATACACCAACTTCGCGCGCTAAGCCTGCCATACCTAAACAATCTGCACGGTTAGCGGTTAAATCAACGTCGATGATGGCATCGTTTAGTTGAAGATATTCACGGATATCTTTACCAATCGGCGCATCTGCAGGTAATTCAATAATACCGTCACTTTCGATATCAATACCGATCTCACCGTATGAACACAACATACCAAATGATGGCTGGCCGCGTAGTTTGGCTTTTTTAATTTTAAAATCGCCAGGTAGCACTGCCCCAACCATTGCTACCGCAACTTTTAAGCCTAAACGGCAGTTTGGTGCACCGCAAACGATATCAATTAACTCATCGCCGCCAACATTAATTTTAGTTACGCGTAATTTGTCAGCATCTGGATGCTGACCACACTCAACCACTTCACCAACAATCACACCGCTAAATTCGGCTGCAACGGCATCAATACCGTCAACTTCAAGACCGGCCATTGTGATTTGGTGTGATAATTCTTCACGGCTTACAGATGGGCTAACCCATTCACGAAGCCAAGATTCACTGAATTTCATCTTTATATTGCTCCGTTATTTGAATTGCTTAAGAAAACGTAAATCGTTTTCAAAGAAGGCACGTAAGTCGTTAACACCGTAGCGCAGCATAGTCAAACGCTCAACACCCATACCAAAAGCAAAACCAGAGTATTTTTCTGGGTCGATACCGACACTGCGAAGGACATTAGGGTGCACCATGCCGCAACCTAATACTTCAAGCCACTTACCGTTTTTACCCATAACATCAACTTCAGCTGAAGGCTCAGTAAACGGGAAGTAAGATGGACGGAATCGCACTTCTAAATCTTCTTCGAAAAAGTTACGTAAGAAGTCATGCAAAATGCCTTTCAGCTCTGCAAAGTTAACTTTTTCATCAACTAACAAACCTTCCACTTGGTGGAACATTGGCGTGTGAGTTTGATCGTAGTCGTTACGATAAACACGACCTGGAGAAATGATACGTAAAGGTGGCTTTTCATGCTCCATGGTACGAATTTGTACCCCTGAAGTTTGCGTACGCAACATCACTTTTGGATTGAAATAAAAGGTGTCATGATCAGCACGAGCTGGATGATGCTCAGAAATATTCAATGCATCGAAGTTATGAAAGTCATCTTCGATTTCAGGACCATGCTTAGTGGTAAAACCAAGCTCGCCAAAGAAAGTTTCAATACGTTCAATCGTACGTGTTACTGGGTGTAAACCGCCCATTTCAAGCGTACGACCTGGTAAGGTTACATCGATTTTATCTGCGATAAGTTGCGCTTCTAATTCAGCAGCCTTTAAGCCTTCAATACGCTCAGAAAGTTGCTTCTGTACCGCTTGCTTAGCTTGGTTGACTGCTTGTCCAAAGGCAGGTTTCTCTGCTGGACTTAAGCTACCCATCATTTTCATCATGTCAGTGATCTTACCTTTCTTACCAAGGTAGTCGACACGGATATCATCCAGTGTCTTTAGATCACTGGCCTTACCTATTACTTCTAAGGCTTGTTCTACGATCTCTGTTAACTGCTGCATTTTCTCATCCACTGCATTTTTGCATATCAAATGCTATTGGGCGCCTGATTATCAGGCGACATAGTAGTCTAGGCACAAAGTCAACTTTATGCCTAAAGCATGGGGGTAAAACAAAAGCTGGAATTTTACGTTAGCTAAGCTTAATTTACTAGCATTTATTACGATTTTATTGAGTAAAATGCGGCATTTAAATTAAATCGAATTTATATTTTCGATAGTATAATTTAATACAAATTAACGACCTATTAACTTAAGCGCCATTTATGAGCAGCAAATGCTTATAAGCTAATCAATCACCTTGAGAACCAATGAACATTATTACAACAAGTGATAGTAAATTATTGAATTTTTTACAAATACCAAGGGCTAATACGATAACAAAAAAGCTCACTGGCAATGTTAAATACCAGCGAGCTTTTATGTTACCAACAAACTAAATTCGCAACTTAAACGACAAAATTGTGCAATGGCTAATAAGTTATCACCATTGAGAGCGTCTAGCGGTTTTTTTCTAAACGCGCTAACAAACTTGAAGTATCCCAGCGGTTACCTTTCATGGCTTGTACTTCAGAATAAAATTGATCCACTAAGGCAGTAACTGGTAACTGGCTACCATTACGACGCCCTTCATCTAAAGCAATAGCTAAATCTTTACGCATCCAGTCAATGGCAAAGCCAAAGTCATACTCACCTTGCCACATGGTTTGATAACGATTTTCCATTTGCCAGCTTTGAGCTGCGCCCTTGCTGATCACCTCAACCACTTTTAAACCATCAAGACCTGCACTTTTAGCAAAGTGTAACCCTTCGGCAAGCCCTTGCACCACTCCTGCGATACAGATTTGATTGACCATTTTGGTTAACTGGCCCGCGCCAACCTCCCCTAATAATTCTGCGCAGCGACTATAGGCCTCAATGACCGGTTTTACTTGGTTAAAAACGGCTTCTTTTCCGCCCATCATCACAGTTAACACGCCATTTTCAGCACCGGCTTGACCACCTGATACGGGCGCATCTAGAAACTCAACCTCTTGCTTAGCAAGCACGGCTGCCAGTTCACGAGCAACATCGGCAGATGCGGTGGTGTGATCGACCAAAATTGCACCAGCTTTTATCCCATGAACAATGCCATCTTCCCCTAAAACCACTTGGCGAAGATCGTCATCATTACCCACACAAGTAAACACGATATCTTGCTCTACTGCCGCAAGTTTTGGGGTCAATGCTAACTCACCAGAATATTGCGCTGCCCATTGCTGCGCTTTTGCTGTGGTGCGATTATAAACCGTAACTTGATGCCCTTGGTTAGCCAAATGCCCTGCCATTGGGTATCCCATCACGCCCAAGCCGATAAATGCTACTTTAGCCATATCATTCCTTCGTTCATTATTATTGTGGTTGTTTATTAAAAATAGTGTTGATTGTGCTACAAGCCAAAACGAGTCAGGCTTTATGAGTAAGCGATTGAATTTTGGCTAATACATTGATTACAAAGCCGGTTTTACATGGGCTTCCATTTCAGAGCCAATTTTTTTGCGCATATCCATTAAACGTAATGCTGAATCCCTCAAACGAATATCATCATCTGTTTGGGGGACCCACTCAGGTACTGATGTAGGTTTACCATCATCATCAACTGCGACCATAATCACGATACAATGGGTAGTAAGATGACGTTCAGGCTCTTTAGGGTCACCCGCTTTAACCGCTATACCAAAATGCATGGACGATGTGCCGGTATAAATAACTTTGGCGCTTACTTCAACAATATTGCCCACATGGATAGGCTTTACAAAACGAATACCACCAGCATAAGCGGTAATGCAATATTTACCACTCCAACCTGCAGCACCAGCATATGCAGCTAAATCAATCCATTTCATCACCGCGCCACCATGCACTTTGCCGCCAAAGTTCACATCTGCAGGTTCAGCTAAAAACCTTAAGGTAATTTCTCTTTCTAATCCGGCCATAACGACTCCTAATTCAGCTAATTAATGTCAGTTTACGATAATTAATCAAAGAAATGAGTAAAAATTATGCCTAAATGAAAATATTTGATGAAAGAGTACTTAATTGCTATTTGGTAGTTCAAAAAAATACTGCTGCGTTTCAAAAAACAAAAAAGCACAACTTAAAAAAGTTGTGCTTACTAAAACTGACACTATAAAGGGTTAGCTAATGGGTGGCTCTTGAATTACCACTGAATACATCAAAAACGATAACCTAAATTTAAAGTAAATGAACTTCTTGTTTCACCTTTATTGTACAGCCCTGTCAAATTTAAATGACGACCTATCTGTTTATTAAAACCCACTAAATAAGCCCATTGTTCTAACCCTACACCCACATCAAAAGTAAAGTCTTCACCGGTTCCCAATATATCGCCTAAATTACCAGTCATCGAAGGCTTAAGGCCTTGATATTCTGCGCCGATAAAAATTTGTGCTCGCGACTCAAGGAATTGATAACCAAGCATTGGCTGGATAGTCACAATACCATCTCCCCAATCCTGGCCATCAAGACGAGTTTTAGAGTAAGTTGCAGTAACAGATGCAAAAAATTCTTTATAACCGACAGAAAGCGTTGTCCCCAAACCTGCCAGATCATATTCTAAATGTAGCGGCACTTCGACTCTTCCTGGTGAGCATAAATCAGCGCCCTGATTTTCTAATAAACTGCATGCCAAACTGCCACCGATAACCCCGAGCTTATCTTCAAACACATCTTTAAGTTTTCCGGTATATTGGGCATCAACGACTGCATCCACATTCACCTTGCCCACTAAAGCATATATATTCCAAAACGGTAAAATATTGACATCAGCTCTGAATGAATAACTTTCAGCATTAACAGTGCCAACTGAGCTCGATGGATCAAACCATTCATCCAAATCTACCCCCATAATATTAAAACTATCAAAACCAAAATCCATATCTTGATTTCGATAAGCGACCGAAAAACCAAATGGCAGTGGCACATCAATACCTTGCTGGCGAACTAAATCACTCATTAACGGAAAGAGTCTATCTAAATCGACCTTTTCTTCACGAATGCGCGGATCAGAAACCATTTTTAATGACGCTTCATCAAAAACTAATGCACCATGTTCATCATCATAAAATGCCACGGGCTTGATAGTTGCGTGATAACTTGCTTCTTTGTTACCTTTTTTACCAGTAGCGTGAATCACTTTATTTGCAATGGCTGTGTGTCCGTTAACCAGTGTCATTAAATCAACTTCTTGACGATAATGTTCGACACTAAACGCATCAAAATCAAATGGTTTTGAATTGGTCATGACCATTTTGGTTGCAACACCATTTACTACAGTAAGCTTAACCCGCATAAAACGAAAATAAGCAATATCTTGCGGTAAACCATATTTAGAGTAATTAAAGCTTATTTCTATTTCATTGGCAGATATCTCATCAACAACGACGGAAGACTTATCATAACTTTCCATGTAATTTTTCAAGCGATATTCTGTTTTAGTTATTTGTTCGATAGTTTTTATGACATCCTCATTATCATCTAATTTAGATTGGTCATATTTAATTCTCAGATCAATATTACCGCGAGTATCTGTACTTTGAACCAAAAACACATCTGAACTTTTTACCTTATCGCCGACTTCCAAGGTTC
Organism: Shewanella sp. 10N.286.52.C2; assembly: GCF_002874545.1. NCBI lineage: Bacteria > Pseudomonadati > Pseudomonadota > Gammaproteobacteria > Alteromonadales > Shewanellaceae > Shewanella > Shewanella sp. 10N.286.52.C2. The sequence continues at coordinate 17,739 of NZ_MCTV01000079.1, read as the reverse complement.
TAACCACACGCTCAACTTGCTGATCACCTAGTGACAGCGAGCTTAAGCCTAATTTCAAAATATCTTCTGAAACGCCGTATTGTTGAAAAACATTTTGCTCCGCTGAATTAATGAGTTGTTTGTTGTTTTTATCTTCAACAAAAATACTTTCCTGCGCATAACTTACGTTTGAGAGTGTTAACAATATGGCTATTGGTATTGCTTTTAGAATACAGCGAGAAGTAGAAAAATGATTAAGTGAACAAAATAGCGTTTGATTCATTAATAGTACCCTTTGAAAGCCAATCTATGGCAAATAAGTTATCGAATCATTTCCTGATTCAAATTTCGGAAAAACATAATGCAAGTTCAGCAAACGTTATTGGCTAACGCGCTTTTTCCGTTCAATGGGAATATTGTATGTGTTTATTTATTAGATATTTAATCGCTATTGATGGATTAAACCCTACATGAATAAAAACCACTACTGAGATAAACAGCAAATCAGCATCAAAATTACCTAAGTAGATAAAATAAAAACGGATCAAAACCAATAGAAGGATTAGGGGGTTAAACTGGAATTATATATAAAAGAATGTAAATTCGAGGCTATTAATGACGCTCAATGCTGTATTGAGCGTCATGAGGAAATCTTATTTCTCTTATTTGAGCATAAATAATTGATTATAGAAACGTGCAACAATCACGGTAATCATTAATATGACCAGTATCAGCAATGGCGTATTAATGTCATAACTAGGCGTTAAATGTAATGCACTCATAGTCATTACCATAAGTAAATTGCCACCTAGCATACGCACTAGCATCATTGCAGGCTTTGGAAAAAGTCCCCAAATGAGGAAAACGTTAATCATATAAAAACCAACTAACTGCCAAAGCTCTGTAAATGCGGGCATTATAAAAATATATTGCAGTAAAAAAAACACTCCCCATAGCAGTGCAGATAATATCACCTGCTTCATTAAAGGAAATGGTAAACTGACTGTTATATTGGCAAAAATTGAACCAAACATAGGGATAAAAATACCACCAGGTAAGGCAAAATATATCCATGCGCCATAACAAGTTGAGGCTATTGCAACCGCCTTTATAACTCTGTTAATTCTCACTTTCAATAAATTTTCTTTTACAGCCTCTTTCGAGTTTTGGGGCTTTATGCTCTCTTGCTTCCAGTAGTTAGCTAAAATTTCAACATCTAACTTTTCGCCATTAATGGCATTATCAAGCATTTTAATTTCTTGGGAAAAATAACCTAACTGTTGCAACTTATCATCATTGGGTTTATCACTGGATAACAACTTGATGGTGGATTTGCTATGCTGCAGAACGTGAGAAAAACCATCGACTATGACAGTCCATTTATCTTTTTCATGTTGAAGTTTATAACTGGAACTCAATGGCATACTGATCAAGTCACTTAATTTATCAATCAGTAATTGTGCATCGACTAATAAGTCTTGAATATTATCATGATGAGCACTTTTTGCAGCCTCGTTAAGCGCGTTATCTATTTTATGAAAAGCATTTAACGCAGAGTCAACGCTGCTAAAGAATAAAGATTCAGTGTTTAAAGGCCAAATAAAACGATAAACAATTGAATAAACTAGCACTCCAAGTAAATTATCTTGTATTCGTAAAACCGCAATATCAAATGAAGCTTCACCATTAAAGCCTCCCATTACCGCAACAATAGTGCACACAGTAAAGCCCATGGTAAATGCATAACCATAACGCAAATTATCAGCAAACCACACGCTAACAGCCAAAAGCAACAGTAAACAACCAATGAATAACATCGGAGTCTGGGCAAAAAAGCTCACCAGAAATAACGCCACACTAACGCCGCAAACTGTACCTATAAGGCGGTTTTTACCTTTGTGTAAGCCATGCCCAAGAGTTTCATTTGAAGCAATGGCAATAACGGTAATAGCAGCCCAATACGGTTTTTCCCATTGAAAAAACAATGCTAAGGCAATTGCTATACCGACAGAGACAGAAACTTTTATCGCTTCCTTAACGGGTAAACTGAGCATACACATTCTCACTCTATAAAATTTAATGCTTCAGAATTTTTACCGATGCCGTCATACCAACTCGCAGCTGAATATCTTCAGGTAACTTATCAAGTTTTATCTTAACTGGAATGCGTTGTGCTAAGCGGATCCACTCGAAATTCGGGTTCACATTAGGTAGTAACGAATTGCCGGTACTGCCATCAGTTTTCGAAATGCCGTAACCAATACTTTGTACTTTACCTTCTAAAGTGACTTGGTCATGCATCATTAATGTGACTTGGGCTTTATTATCAATAGCCACATCTTTTAAATCAGTTTCTTTAAAAAAACCGTCAATCCAAAAGCTGTTTTCATCAATCAAAGCAACAACAGGCGAATTAGCAACGACTTGTGAGCCTGCTCGATAATTCAAATTAGTAATATAGCCATCTGTTGGTGCAGTAATTTTTGTGTAAGCTAGATTTAATTTAGCTTCTTCCACTTGGGCTTTTGCCATTAACAAGTTCGCTTGTGCGGTTTCAACTGCATTTTGTAGATTATTAAGGGTTAACACTGACTGAGCACCAGGGGTTAGCTTTTCTAATTCAATAGCGCGACTAGACTCGTTCTGAGCCTTACGAACTAAAGCTTGAGATTGCTTTTGAGTTGCTACCGCTTTATCTAAACTGGTTTTATACAAGCTAGAATCAATCTCGAATAGCACATCGCCTTTTTGTACATGGCTATTATCTGTAACATTAACGCTAACTATTTGACCCGTCACTCGTGGGGTTACTTGGATAACATAGGCTCTGACTTGACCGTCTCTTGTCCAAGGATTATCAGTGTAAGTTTGATACTGACTATACAAAACACCTATTGCCGCCGCCATCAGCAACAGGGTAATAAAATAACGTTTAAACATTGGCGTTACCTACTTAAAATATGGAAATAAATTGGCTAATTAAGCCGATAAAAAGAATAACCATAGACAATTCAACTATGGCCGGAGCTGCGACATATTTATGTAAACCAATTTTAGTACCAATAGCGGTAACTACGCCGGTTAATATATATGCCATAGCGGCAACCAGTAATAATGGCGGAAAATACACATCACCGATTACCACTTCATGGGGCATTATGCTCATACGCCTATCACCTAAATAATATTAACTATTTAAAAAACATTGACTTAATGTCTTCTTACTCATTTATGCATATATTTTAATGGCGGCAGAGAAAATCTTGTAATCATCTATGATGGATCTCACCCATCGAAATCTATAAACAATTGTTTTTATGTGTGATAAATTGTGATTTAAGTGACGGTATAACCCCAAATGCATACCACATCGCATTTTTCATTATTTGAAGAGACAACTATGAACTTTAGTTTGGAACAACTTCTTGCCTTTGTAACTGTCTATGAGCAGAAAGCTTTCAGTAAAGCAGCGGTGAAACTGGACAAACATCGTACAACTATTGGCCAAGTCATTAATAACCTTGAAGATCAATTAGCCATTACCCTGTTTGAACGGATCGGTAGAACCGTTGAACCGACTGAAGATGCAGTACTACTTTATAACTATGCCAAACAGGCTATTGAGCAATCCAAAACCTTTGACCAAGTGGCCATGAGCTTGGCATTTGGTGAGCTTAATTCAATTACAATTGGGTATTGCAGTTTTATACCGCAACAAGTGATATCTGAGATTAGAAAACAACTGCTAATTGACAGCCCATCATTAAAAGTTAACTTCCTCGTCAGAACCAAAAATGATATTAAAGTGGGAATACAAGACGGCAGTATTCATTTTGGAATTGTGAATATATACGAAAGCAAAGTGCTAAACAGCATCGATCATACTTTTTTATGTAACATGTCATTTGCCGCTTTCACCAACAAAGACGCTGACCTAGCAACACTAAACTCTGAAGCAACCTTGGCTAAAATGAAGACTAGCCGTCAGTTTATCTTAAAATCCATGCTTGATGATGATATGAGTAAAAAAATCATTGTCTCCTCCAATTATGAAGTGGTAGATCAACTGACTCTCATCATTAAAATGGTTGAAGAAGGTCTTGGGTGGAGCATTTTCCCATTGTTAATCAATTCCATGGAATATACTGCACACGATCTTATACCGATAGAAATAGAACAAATACAAGACGCATTACAAGTACCTATATCACTTTGGAACCCACACTCAAAACAAATTATGCCGGCCAAAAAGTCTATCACATCAGCCATAGCTAACTATATAAATAGAGTTAGATCCAAATAATAGCATCATATTTGTATTAGTAGCCTCTGCATTAAGAGGCTTTCATCCCTTTAGTTATCTTCAGCAACTTCAATGCAGGGTTTCATCCTTCAAATGAGATTGTCTATAAAACTGACTGCACTTTATTATGACTGCATAACACCACACTGTATTGATTATCGTTGGTGATATTTTACCAAGGGTGAATATCCCTACTATGTAATTAATATATACAGTAATGAGTATTGTTGGCATAAATCGCTCCAAAATAAAGTAGTCATAATTATGGAAACAATTGAAAATTTATTTCATTCCAACCCATACATCACTTTTGTTTTAACATTAGTAATAGGTTTTTTAATCGGCTTAATTAGCATGCACAGAGTTGTGTTTGGTATTCTGGCTAGTTTTATCGGTGGTTGCATCACCATCACACTGCTTCATCTCCATTTAGAGCCAGAACTTGGTGTACTGCTATTGGGTATATTTATCTATATCATTGGTTTTTTATCTGGCTCTAAATATACAGAGAGTAAACTCTTGTTAATGGATCCATTTAAGCCAAAAAATATCAATACCACTAAAAATATTGTTTCTCGCTCATTTGAAGTAAATAACGATAGTACGGTCGTCGATAAAACCTTGTTACAACTTAATGAGGCAGCAATTGATGTGAGTTTTGAATTAACCTTAAGCCAAAACCTTGATAAACAACAGCCTGATATGATTGCAGCAGGTGATATTGTGACCATTACCGGACCTAATAATGCACTTTATTATTATGATGATAATATCATTGGTACTGAAATCGCTATTGATGATAGCAACATTATTGAAACGACATTTGAATACGTGATTAAGCCTAACCACTTAGTTGGTCTGTCACTAAAAGCGATTAAAAAAATGCTGAATGCCAATACCGACAGTTCAGTATGTATTACAGCACTTGCCAGAAATAAATTTGATATGTTGATTACTCCTGATCTGATAACTGAAGAAGGCGATCATATTCAATTAGTGGGTAAGAGTAACGACATTGAGCGAGTACAGCAGCGACTAATAAAACTGTAAGCTTTAATTAATTTAAATAAAAAGGCAGTCACTTTTAAAGTGACTGCCTTTTTATTACATTTTAATCACGTTACTTTTTAAATAAAAGTGAACCATTAGTGCCACCAAAGCCAAATGAGTTACACAATGCATAATCAAAACTATGGGGTTTGGCTACGTGCGGTACAAAATCTAAGTCACAACCTTCATCAGGGTTATCCAAATTAATGGTAGGCGGTACAATTTGATCCCGCAACGCTAAGATTGTAATAATTGCTTCAACTGAGCCCGCAGCACCTAATAAATGTCCGGTCATAGATTTAGTAGAACTTACAAGTAAATCATAAGCATGGTCGCCAAACACCGACTTAACCGCAGCCGCTTCAGCTTTATCACCTGCTGGAGTCGAAGTGCCATGGGCATTGATATAACCAACCTCTTCATTGGCAATTTGCGCATCATTAATGGCATTAACCATTGCTGCAGCAGCGCCCGCACCATCACTTGGTGGTGATGTCATATGAAAAGCATCTCCACTCATACCAAAGCCAACAAGCTCTGCATAAATTTTAGCGCCGCGCGCCTTAGCATGCTCATACTCTTCCATCACCAACACACCTGCGCCATCACCGATAACAAAACCATCACGGTCTTTATCCCATGGGCGGCTTGCAGCGGTTGGATCGTCATTACGAGTTGACAAGGCTTTGGCGCTGCCAAAACCAGCAACAGCTAACGGACAAGTAACATCTTCAGCGCCGCCAGCAACCATAACGTCGGCGTCACCGTAGGCAATCGTACGCGCTGCAAAACCAATATTATGCACACCCGTTGTACAAGCTGTTGTCACTGCAAAGTTTGGCCCAGTCATGCCATACTTAATAGATAAATGACCAGAAATCATATTAATAATGGTGCTAGGAACAAAAAATGGCGACACTTTTCGAGGGCCACCTTTAAGCAATGCTGCATGATTTTGCTCAATTAATGGCATTCCGCCCATACCAGCACCAATCGCTGTGCCAACTCGCGCTGGATTTTCTTGTTCCATATCAAGACCTGAGTCTGTCATTGCTTGTATACCTGCAGCCATGCCGTATTGGATAAATAAATCCATTTTACGGGCATCTTTGCGAGACATATAATGCTCAACATCGAAGTCTTTTACCGAGCCACTGAAACGAGTACTAAATTCAGTTGCATCAAATTTGGTAATAGGTGCAATACCACTTTTACCAGCTAATAAAGATTGCCAAGAAGATTCGACATCGTTACCCACTGGAGTAACTAGTCCTAAACCTGTAATTACCACACGACGTTTAGACACAGCATTCACCTTTGTATTTTATTAGGCATTCGCCAAGAGATATTCTGTTAACCCACCACCAATCAAAGGAAAAAGATCAAACGGATGATAAGAAATGATGGGTTAACTCACTTTTATAGAGAGTTAAGTCGACATTTATTCGACGCCACAAACAAAAACAGGCGGCATAAATGCCACCTGTTTTAGTGAATCAGGGATTACTGATTTTTTGAAACGTAATCGATCGCTGCTTGAACAGTAGTGATCTTTTCAGCTTCTTCATCAGGGATCTCAGTGTCAAACTCTTCTTCTAGAGCCATAACCAATTCAACAGTGTCCAGAGAATCTGCACCTAAATCGTCTACGAATGATGCAGCTGATTTAACGTCTTCTTCCTTAACGCCAAGTTGCTCAATAATGATTTTCTTTACACGTTCTTCGATGTTGCTCATTAGTTTTCTTTCCTATTCAAATTACACACTTGCGTAAGATTGAGAGTAGTTTATTCGATCCAGCTGACATTGCAAGCTTAGTTTTCGTGGTCTAACCACGAAAATTATCATACTTTGATATCAAACGAGATTCAATAAAAGTCGTTATCAATTATGGTCCTTAGACCATGTACATTCCGCCGTTTACATGCAAAGTTTCACCAGTGATGTAAGCTGCAGAGTCAGAAGCTAGAAACAATACCGCATTGGCAATCTCTTGCGCCTGACCGAGTCGAGCCATTGGAACTTGCGCCATGAAAGCTTTTTGCTGCTCTTCATTAAGCTCATCTGTCATGTCTGTTTGGATAAATCCAGGGGCAACAGCATTAACGGTAATTTGACGAGATGCAACCTCTCTTGCAAGAGATTTTGTAAATCCAATCAAACCAGCTTTAGCTGCTGAGTAGTTTACTTGCCCGGCATTACCCATGGTTCCGACCACAGAGCCAATATTAATTATACGGCCGCTGCGCTTTTTCATCATAGACCGCATAACCGGCTTGGATAATCTAAACAGTGATGTCAAATTAGTGTCAAGAATATCATGCCACTCATCATCTTTCATGCGCATTAATAAATTATCACGTGTGATACCAGCATTGTTTACTAAGATATCAACATCACCGGCTTTTTCTTTTATCTGGCTGAATAATTGTGTAACTGATTCACTATCAGTCACATTTAATACTAAACCAAAGCCGTTATCACCAAGGTAATCTTGAATTGCAGCGGCACCTTTTTCACTGGTTGCAGTGCCGATCACGGTAGCGCCTGCTTCAACCAGTGTTTCACTAATGGCACGGCCAATACCACGACTTGCGCCAGTAACTAACGCGACTTTACCTGTTAAATCAAAGCTAATGCTCATGAATATTCCTTATTGGATTAAAGCTGATAAAGTGGCTGCATTATTAATTGCTTGCCCTTTTAATGACTTATTAATTCTTTTTGATAACCCAGTTAATACTTTACCAGGGCCAATTTCAGCTAAATCAGTAATCCCCTGACTTGCCATTAACTCAACTGTCTCACTCCAACGTACCGGGCAATATAATTGGCGAACTAGCGCATCTTTAATTGCAGCTGCATCATTAGGGCTTGCTACATCAACGTTATTAATCACAGAAATAACCGGCGAGTTAAACTTGATATTCTCTAATGCAAGTGCCAGTTTATCAGCTGCAGGTTTCATTAATGCGCAATGTGACGGCACACTCACAGGTAAAGCAACTGCCATTTTAGCGCCAGCAGCTTTACATGCGCCAGCGGCTCTTTCTGTGGCTTCTTTTTCACCCGCAATAACTACTTGGCCAGGACTATTAAAATTCACAGGGCTAACAACAGCGCCATTTGCTGACTCTTCACATGCCTTAGCAATTGCATCATTATCTAAACCAATAATGGCGTACATAGCACCGGTACCTGCTGGTACTGCTTGCTGCATTAATTGACCGCGCAATTCAACTAATTTTACCGCATCTTCAAAGGCAATAATGCCAGCACACACTAATGCTGAATACTCACCTAAACTATGGCCTGCTAAAACAGCAGGTTTAATCGTGCCACTTGCTTCGATAACGCGCCAGATAGCCACACTTGCGGTTAATAATGCAGGCTGAGTTTTATCTGTTTCATTTAGAGTTTCAGCAGGTCCATCTTGCACCAATGCCCATAAGTCGTAACCTAATACGGCACTCGCCTGAGCAAATGTCTCAGTTACTACAGGGTAATCAGCTGCTAAATCAGCAAGCATACCAACTGATTGCGAGCCTTGACCTGGAAAAACAAACGCTATATTTTCCATTATAATTATTACCTTTATTCGTTTTTGAAAAACAACTTTTTATTTTTTGCTAGCTGTAAAATATAAATTAATCGCGTTATATCCTACTGCTATTTATCAATGATATCTAGAATCTAACTAGCGCACTGCCCCAAGCAAATCCACCGCCAAATGCTTCAAGTAAAATAAGCTGTCCGCGTTTAATACGGCCATCTCTTACTGCCTCATCTAACGCGATAGGCACAGAAGCTGCTGAAGTATTACCGTGCTTTGCCAGCGTTAATACCACTTTATCTAAACTCATATCTAACTTTTTGGCGGTCGCTTTAATAATTCTAAAGTTGGCTTGATGTGGTACTAACCAATCAATTTCAGACTTGTCGATATTATTAATTCGCAGGGTTTCTGTCACCACATGGGATAATTGCGTCACCGCAAACTTAAAGACATCATTGCCCTTCATGGTCATAAAGCTCACAGCTTCTGATGTTTCGCTGGCCCGAGGCGGGAATGTGCACTTTAGCAAATCCCCCTGGCGGCCATCGGCATAAATATGGGTTGAAATAATACCCGGTTGCTCACTGGCGCCAATAACCGCAGCGCCAGCACCATCACCAAATAATATGATGGTACTGCGATCTTCAGGATCGCACAGGCGTGACAACACGTCAGCGCCCACCACCAATATTTTCTTAGCGGCACCGGTTTTAATAAATTGATCTGCAACCGACAATGCATAAACAAAGCCTGAACATGCGGCAGCAATATCAAATGCAGGAATAGTATGAATGCCTAATAATTTTTGTATTTCGCAAGCCGCAGCTGGAAATGCATTATTGGCACTGGTTGTACCACAGACAATCATATCTAATTCGCTTGCTTCAACACCTGCCATTTCTAAGGCTTTCAGCGCAGCTTGATAACCCATGGTAGTCACAGATTCATATTCAGCAGCGATGCGTCGCTCTGAAATACCCGTACGTTCCACAATCCATTGGTCAGAGGTGTCGACCATTTTTTCTAGATCGTGGTTACTACGAACTTGCACCGGCAGATAACTACCAGTTCCGAGAATTTTTGTATACATATTATGAGATCAGCTATTGATGTCTAAAAGAATCGTCTCCAGACGATCTTTAATCATTTCCGGTAAACGACGTTTTGCTTCCGTTGCAGCTAAATTGATTGCTTGTAAATAAGCGGCTTCATCAGCATTTCCGTGACTTTTTACTACTATTCCGCGCAATCCTATCAGACTTGCACCATTGTAGTGGTCGGGGTTCATCTTACTCAGTACAGCTTGGATACGTGGAGCGAGGAATTTTGATAACAAACGAACGAAAAAGCCTTGAGTTAATCCATGTTTTAATTGATGAACTAATAACTTAGCAATACCTTCAGATGTTTTTAATGTAATGTTGCCAACAAAGCCGTCACAGACGATAACATCGACTTTGCCGGTAAATATCTCATCACCTTCAATAAAGCCATCGTAATTGACTTGAGAAGTGTGTATCAGGTGCTGAGCTGCTTGTTGGACTTGATCGTTACCTTTAACGTCTTCAATACCGACGTTAAGTAACGCAATTTTTGGTCTAGAGCGTTTATGCACAACTTCACATAACACCGAGCCCATGACAGCAAACTGAAACAAGGTTTCAGAATCGCAAGAAACGTTAGCACCCAGATCGAGTAAATAGACTGGTTTACCTGTCATAGCAGGTAAACAACTGACTAATGCAGGTCTATCTACACCGGGCAAGGTTTTTAATAAGATCTTTGATAGCGCCATTAACGCGCCAGTATTACCCGCACTCACACAGGCCTGAGCCTTACCATCTTTAACTAATTCTAATGCTAAGCGCATTGAACTTTGTTTTTTAGAACGGATAGCATGAATTGGTCGATCACACATAGTGATGACTTCAGTGGTATGGATAATTTGAATTCTTGCTTGAATAGCCGTTTCAATATCAATTAGATATGGGTCTATTTCGGCTTGATTACCGACTAGATAAATTGATAATTGAGGGTTAAATTTCAGTGCCTGCAAGGCTGCAGGCACTGTGACGAGGGGGCCATGATCGCCCCCCATCACATCTAACGCGAGCGTCAGATTCGTCATAAGATTAGCAACAATTACTTGTTGATAACCTTTTTACCGCGGTAAAAACCATCAGCAGTCACATTGTGACGTAGATGTAATTCACCGCTAGTAGCGTCTACAGATAATTGAGCTGTGCTCAATGCATCGTGTGAACGGCGCATGCCGCGCTTTGAACGTGATTTTTTATTCTGTTGTACAGCCATTTGACCTGTCTCCTAGATTACTTGCTCTTCAGTTTTTCTAACACTGCAAACGGATTTGGACGCTCCTCATGAGAGGGGTCAATCTCGCCTACAACTACGTCGCTCGTTCCTAAATTGCAATCATCATTCTGATGCATAGGAATAATTGGCATAGCGATTATCAATTCATCTTCAACCAATTGATGTAGACGAACTTCACCAATTTCATTGCACTCAATCGGCTCATACGCATCCGGGAGCTCATCGATTTCATCTTGGGTCTTACAAAGACCAAAGCTGAAGTCGACCGTAACCTTTGTGGTATATGGTGTCATACAACGTTGACATAGCAGAGTGAGCTCCGTCACAGCCTTCCCGCGAAGGTAGACTATCCCCTGAATATCGACGCCACATTCTAACGACACTGTCACATCGGAACAATCGCCAGCACATAATTCATTTAATCGCTTATTTTGAACCCCAGGCACTATGCCTTCATAACGAAGACCACTGGCTGCAGTTCGAATAGGATCAATTGATACTGGTATCTTTACTGTTTGCATAAGGCGCGCATATTATAGTTTGAAAACGCTAGAGTCAAAGAAAATTTATCCAAATTGTGGTTAATGATTTAACCAAACAAAATAGACTCATTACTTAAACACCAACATTAAAATGGATCGAAGCGAAATTTTACCTGTCACAGCCCGCGATCACAAGCGCGATCCGACTAAAATTACTCCATTCAGTCGCTTTTTTATCGTATTATAGAAGTAATTGTCTAATTCCCCGAATAGTGAGCCATGAACACTAAAATCATCCTAGCTTCCACCTCTATTTATCGCAAAGCGTTATTAGAAAAATTACAACTGCCGTTTGAATGTGTCAGCCCAAAAACCAATGAAACGCCGCTTAAAGATGAAACAGCGCAGCAATTAGTTTTGCGTTTAGCGCAATTAAAAGCACAAGCTGGTGTTGAGTTATTTAATCAAACGAGCTGTCAGCAAGCGCATATTCCTGCTGTGATCATCGGCTCTGATCAAGTGGCCGTCATTAATGGACAAATCATTGGTAAACCACTAAACAAACAAAACGCAGTTAAACAACTTAAGCAAGCCTCAGGTCAATCTATTACCTTTTATACTGGCTTAAGTGTTATCCATAATGTCACACAGCAAGCTTATAGCATTGTAGAACCCTTCACTGTGCACTTTAAAAAATTAACGACTGCAGAAATTGAGCGTTATGTTGATTTAGAGCAGCCTTTATATTGCGCAGGTAGTTTTAAATCTGAAGGACTGGGTATTGCTTTATTTGAACGCCTTGAGGGAGATGACCCTAATACCCTCATTGGTCTGCCATTAATCCGCTTAATCGAGCTATTAAAGCGCCATAATATAAACGTGCTATAAACTTTTTGATGCTAAAAATTATTTACACAATGCTAAATTTTCAACAAGACCGTCTTTAGCTTGCACAATGCCGCTTTGGCTAGCTGTCAGTTCAACTGGTAATTGGCTCACAAAAAAGCCGATGCGGTTAACATCGGCTTTATGAATTACAAAAGTAAGCAAAGCGTATTATGGCTCTGCTTATATATGTAATAAAATATCTTTCGGCTGATTAACTGTGGCTGTGGGCCCTTCAGTTAACAGATCCTCTAGGCTATGGGCGCCATAGGTGACCGCAATACTGTTTACCTTAGCATTGTTCGCCATCGCAATATCAAGTTTTGAATCACCGATCATCACCGCTTGATCCGCGTTAATATTTAACTCTTCGAGCAAAGATAAAATCATCGATGGATGCGGTTTCGAATGCGCTTCATCGGCTGAGCGAGTCGCGACAAAATATTGCCCTAAACCAGTTTCAGCCAACATTCGGTCTAAGCCCGCCCGCCTTTTACCAGTGGCAATTGCCAAGGTGTAACCAGCGGTTTTGAGTTGTGCAAGTAAATGCTCTATGCCGTCAAACAAAGGCGATGGTGTTAGATTAACATTAAGGTAATAGTGTTTATAACCTGCGATTAATTCATCGTACTTATTCCCATGATGAGGAAATAATTTTTCTAACGCAGGTAATAAAGACAAGCCAATGATATCCCTAACCGCTTGCTCAGAGGGAATATCAAGTGCTAATGATTGCGCCACGCTTTGCATACAATCGACAATTTTACCGACTGAATCCATTAAGGTGCCATCCCAATCAAAAATCACTAATTGGTACTGCTTTATATTATTTAGCTTCATGCACGAGTCAATTTATCTAAAGTGGCTAACAAAACATCATCAAGTGGCGCTTTGACTGTGGTGACTTCATCATTGTCAGGATGTTTAAATTTAAGCTCTGCAGCATGCAAGAACAAACGATTTAAACCTTTAGCCCGCATAGAATCGTCAAATTTTTGCTCACTGTATTTGTCGTCACACGCAATAGCATGGCCGGCATATTGACAATGCACGCGAATTTGGTGAGTTCGACCTGTCACTGGACTGGCTTTGACTAAGGTACATCCTTGGTAACGCTGCATAATTTTGTAACGTGTTTCAGAAGGTTTACCTTCTTGATTGGCACGAACAATACGTTCGCCGGATTTTAAGGTAATTTTTAGCAAAGGCACTTTAACCACTTTGTCTTTTGCCTGCCAATCACCTCTAACTAATGCAAGGTAATCCTTTTGCATCGTTTTGTTTCTAAGTTGCTCATGCAAATGCTTAAGTGCACTGCGCTTTTTGGCAATAAGCAACACGCCAGAGGTGTCTTTATCTAAACGATGTACTAGCTCTAAAAATTTTTGCTGTGGCCTTAAAGAACGTAATCCTTCAATCACACCGTAATCGACACCGCTACCACCATGAACTGCGATACCTGCAGGTTTGTTCAGCACGATAAGATGATTATCTTCATGAATGATTCTGGTTTCTAACTGGCTTACTTTAGACAGTTTTGCAGACGGCGCTGTGCGGTTGTCTTTTTCCGCAATTCTAACTGGCGGAATACGAACAACATCTTCAAGTTGAAGCTTGTATTCTGGCTTCACTCTTTTTTTATTAACCCTCACCTCACCTTTACGCACGATTCGGTAAATCATGCTTTTAGGTACACCTTTCAATTTGGTGAGAAGAAAATTGTCAATGCGTTGTTCGAAATGGTCTTCATCAATAGTGACCAATTGAACTTTTGTGGGAGTTTCTGTATTCATGATGCGCCTTAAGTTATTACGGCGCGTATTGTAACCTAAGTTTCTACCTGATGGGACAATAAGAATGAGAGTTTTGATTGCTGTCTAAATTGATTATTGCTATATTTGCGCTGTGATTGAGGATAAACAGTGGATAAAATGTTCACAAACTCAATTTATTACGGTGTTTTTTCAGTAGAATTCATGAACAAGACTGGTAGCAAGTCATTGATTTGCAAATTGTAAACATCACAAAACGAAATAATTCGTTTTTACAATTAAACCGTCGGTGTCATCTTTATTTTAAAAGTTTTCCTGAAAAATACCATCCCAAATTCGAACAAATTTTAGCTTGTTATCAAACAAACCAATTCGACTTGGGCATTATCGGAAGAAATATTAAATTTATGGGGTTGGTTGATAATGAACAACCAATTCCTTGTTTTTGTAATTATTAAAAAATAAGCCATAAATAGGATGCGACACGCAGCGATGCGTCTTACAGTAATGCGCACCTAACTTGCCTAAAAACCAGCCGCGAGGCTTTGTGCATAACCATTTTAGGCCCGTAATGCAGCGAATTTACTTTGTTTGATGACCTTATTAGAAGAATTAAGTCATCATGAAACGTATGTTAATTAATGCAACTCAGTCTGAAGAGTTGCGTGTTGCCCTAGTTGATGGGCAACAATTGTATGATCTGGACATCGAAAGCCCAGGCCATGAACAAAAAAAATCAAATATCTATAAAGGTACTATCACCCGCGTAGAACCTTCTTTAGAAGCTGCTTTTGTTGACTATGGTGCTGATCGCCATGGTTTCTTACCGCTAAAAGAAATTGCTCGCGAATACTTCCCTAAAGGTTACTCTTTCCAAGGCCGTCCAAATATCAAAGAAGTGGTATCTGAAGGTCAAGAAGTTATCGTTCAAATTGATAAAGAAGAACGCGGTAATAAAGGCGCTGCGCTAACAACCTTTATCAGTCTTGCAGGTTCTTACTTAGTACTTATGCCTAATAACCCACGTGCTGGCGGTATTTCTCGTCGCATTGAAGGTGATGAGCGTACTGAACTTAAAGCGGCAATGTCTGAGTTATCAGTGCCAAACGGTATGGGCTTAATCGTTCGAACTGCAGGTGTTGGTAAAGATGCTGCTGAATTAAAGTGGGACTTGAAAGTTTTACAACATCACTGGGATGCAATTCAAGAGGCCGCGCAAACCAAACCTGCACCTTTCTTAATTCACCAAGAGAGTAACGTTATTGTTCGCGCAATACGTGACTACTTACGCCGTGATGTCGGTGAAATTCTAATCGACCACCCGCGCATTTTTGAAGAAGCTAAACAGCACATAGGTTTAGTTCGACCAGATTTTGTTGAGCGCGTTAAGCGTTATGAATCAGAAGTGCCGTTATTTACTCACTTCCAAATTGAATCTCAAATCGAGTCGGCTTTCCAACGTGAAGTACGTTTGCCTTCAGGTGGTTCAATCGTTATTGACCCAACTGAAGCGTTGACCTCTATCGATATTAACTCTGCACGCGCAACCAAAGGCGGTGATATCGAAGAAACAGCATTAAACACTAACCTAGAAGCTGCTGATGAAATTGCCCGTCAATTACGTCTTCGTGACTTAGGCGGTTTAGTGGTTATCGATTTCATCGATATGACCCCTGTTAGACACCAACGTGAAGTTGAAAATAGAATGCGTGATGCGGTTCATTTAGATCGTGCCCGTGTTCAACTCGGTCGCATCTCACGCTTCGGCCTGATGGAAATGTCTCGTCAACGTCTTCGTCCTTCTCTTGGTGAATCAGCTGGCCATTTATGTCCTCGCTGTCACGGTCAAGGTACGATTCGTAGCACTGAGTCTTTAGCGCTTTCTATTCTTCGCTTAATGGAAGAAGAAGCAATTAAAGAAAACACCACTCAAATAGAAGCAGTAGTGCCTGTCGATGTAGCGGCCTTCTTGTTAAATGAAAAGCGTAAAGCAATTCGTATTACTGAAGAGCGCCATAAAGTTGAAGTTTATGTCATCCCAGATGCACATATGACCACACCAGATTACCGCGTATCACGCCTCAGAAGCGATGATGAAGTGGTTGAGTCAAGCTACAAGCGTGTTGAAAAGCCTGCTGCAAAACTTTACGAGCCTCGCAAATTAGAGCGCGCGGAAGCACAACAGCCAGCAATTAAAGGCTTCGGTACCCCTAAAGCGGCGCCAGCAGCTACAACTGCAGCTAAACCTGCTGCAGTAGCCAAACCGGCTGCGCCTGCAGAGCCTGGGTTCTTCTCAAAAATTGTTGCTGCTATTAGTGGTTTATTCGCCTCACCAGAGCCAGTTAAAACTGAAACTAAATCTGCTGATAAGAACCGTAAAGAAGCACAAAACAACCGTCGTAATCGTCGTAACGACTCTCGTAATGACAGTCGTCGTAACGATTCTCGAAATGACAACCGCCGTAATACTCGCAACGACGCTGATAATAAAGGTCGTGATAATAAAGCGCGCAATAAAAAGTCGGACAGAGATGTAGCTAATAAAGAACAACTTGATAAGCGTCCAACTAAAGCAGAGCCAAAAGCGAAGACAGAAAAGCCACGTCAAGATGCTGAGAAATCGCCTAAGCAAGAAGCAGCGAGAGAGCGTCGTCAACGTCGTAACATGCGTCGTAAAGTGCGAATTGAAAATGAGCAAAACGAAGCAAAATTAGCGGAAACCACCACTTCACAGGTTGAAGTTGCAGTTGAACCTAAAGCTAAGCCAGAGACCAAACAGGATTCAAAACCTGCCCGTACTCGCCGCCCAAGAAAAGACGCTGAAGTTATCACTAAAAATGATTCAGCTAAATCTGAAGCTAAGGCTGCTGTTCCAGTGACTAAAGACGTTAGCACTGAAACTGACATTAAAGTAGAAGCTGAAACGCCAGTTGAAGCGCAAGCACCGATTCAGGCGCCTGTTACTGAAACCGCTGTTGCTAACACAACATCTGCAGAAGAAATCACAGCAACTCAAGATGCTTCTGAAACCGTAAATGAAGATGCTGATGACAAGCGTGAAGGACAGCGCCGTAGCCGTCGTAGCCCTCGCCACCTTCGTGCAGCGGGTCAACGTCGTCGTCGTGATGAAGATGATACCTCGTCAAGCCCTGCTGTATTTACATCTGTTGATGAGCTAGAAAAACAACTTGATGCAGAGCAAGCTAACGAAGCTAAAGCTGCACCTACTGTAGAAACGCCAGCTGTCGAAGTTAAAGCCGAAACACCTGCAGTAGAAGTTAAAACTGAAACGCCAGCGGTTGAAGTTAAAACTGAAACGCCAGCAGTTGAAGTTAAAACTGAAACGCCAGCAGTTGAAGTGAAAACTGAAACGCCAGC
>NZ_MCTV01000078.1:0-250 GCF_002874545.1 Shewanella sp. 10N.286.52.C2 | reverse complement strand
AACAAGCTGACTGATTAAACAGCTAAATTGCAGTAATAAAATCCAATCAAACCAGCTAGCCAAAAAAATTTTAAAATAATTTACCGCGGTAATGAACTTTTTTGAAATGAGCCACTCTGAGTAACTGTAGCAACGAGGTAATGTGCTTTTAAGGCGATGTTCACAAACTCTTCATCACAGTGACTGAATATCGAATGACATTATCGCTAACCGAATTATGTTTTACCCGGTTTCATTGTTCATCATCATC
>NZ_MCTV01000077.1:0-1199 GCF_002874545.1 Shewanella sp. 10N.286.52.C2 | reverse complement strand
GTGTATTAGTTTCGACTTGATCTGACATTCAACTTGAAAAAGTGAGAGTTACCCGTTTTGATAAAGGTGTCGAATCTTTTAATCAAAACCAAAGGTAACTCTCATGTTGCATACTAACAATCCAATCATTAAACACAAAGCAGGTTTACTCAATTTAGCTGAAGAGCTGGGTAACGTATCTCGAGCATGTAAAGTAATGGGTGTCTCTAGAGATACATTTTATCGCTATCAAGAACTTGTTGAAGATGGTGGTATTGACGCCTTAATTGAAAAGACACGCAGAACACCTAATCTGAAGAATCGAGTTGACGAAGCGACTGAACAGTCAGTAATTAAATATGCTATCGACTTTCCTGCTCATGGCCAACATAGAACCAGTAATGAACTGCGTAAGCTGGGGATATTTGTGTCAGGTAGTGGTGTTCGCTCTATTTGGCTTCGCCATAACCTAGAAAACTTTAAGAAACGGCTTAAAGCATTAGAGGGCAAGGTCGCCAATGACGGAATTATACTAACCGATGCCCAAGTTGCTGCTCTTGAAAAGAAAAAACATGATGATGAAGCATGTGGCGAGATAGAAACTCATCATCCAGGCTACCTCGGCTCACAAGATACGTTCTATGTCGGTAACCTAAAAGGTGTGGGTAGGATCTACCAACAGACTTTCGTCGATACTTATAGCAAGGTAGCGTTTGCCAAGCTCTATACGACAAAAACACCAATCACCGCAGCAGATATGCTCAACGATAAAGTTCTGCCTTATTTCGAACAACACGAGCTTCCTATGCTACGAATATTGACTGATAGGGGAACAGAATACTGCGGGCGAGTTGAGCAGCATGACTACCAGTTATACCTAGCAATAAATGATATCGATCATACAAAAACTAAGGCAATGTCACCGCAAACGAATGGTATTTGTGAACGGTTCCATAAGACAATTTTGAATGAATTTTATCAGGTTACTTTCCGAAAAAAGCTATACGATAATTTAGAAATGTTGCAAAAAGATCTAGACGCATGGATAAATTACTACAACAATGATCGAACTCATCAAGGCAAAATGTGCTGTGGTCGAACGCCACTTGAAACATTATTGGATGGGAAACAGATTTGGGCAGATAAAAATCTAGCTCAAATCTAAGCTGACAGACACCATAAAAAATGGGTAACTGTCAGATCAAGTCTGAGCTACTACA
>NZ_MCTV01000076.1:0-737 GCF_002874545.1 Shewanella sp. 10N.286.52.C2 | reverse complement strand
GCTACAACGGTGGCATTATCGCCGACGCTGAGGTTTTCAGCGCTTAGGCTGTCGCCATCAACATCGGTTGCATTCGCCAGCAGTTGTTCTTGGCTGAGGGTGATTGAGCCATCTTCGTCAACTGAGTAAGCGATATTACCTGACACAGGGGCATCGTTAATCGGCAACACATCCACTGTCATTTGTGTAGTAACCGTTGCGCCCTCTTCGTCCTGAATAACAATATCCAGTGTCACTTCGCCATGGAAGTTTTCATTAGGGGCAAAGCTACAAGTCCCATCACCATTAACACTGAAAATACCATCAGGGCCTGTATAACTAATCTCAACCAATGAGACGTCACCTTCAATATCTGATGCATTCGCTAAGATTTGGCTTTCATTAAATGTCAGCACACTGTCTTCATCGATAGTGTAAGAAACAGGGCCTGCAATCGGTAAATCATTGACTGCGATAACCTCAATGCCTGCATTACCAACAGTGATTGCACCAGCTTCATCCACAACAGACACATCTAAGTTAATATCGCCGTTGAAGTTTTCATTAGGTGAGAAGGTAACCGTGCCATCTTGATTGGTCACTAACACACCATCAGTGCCTGAATAGCTGACACTATCTAGCGCCACTTCACCTTCGATATCAATTGCATTGGCAAGTAACTGCTCAGGGCTTAACGTGATACTGCCATCTTCGTTCATTTGGTATGAAGTAGAACCCGCTACTGGTGCATCATTCAC
>NZ_MCTV01000075.1:0-1903 GCF_002874545.1 Shewanella sp. 10N.286.52.C2 | reverse complement strand
TAGTTAAATTCGATGCTAAAGGCCACTTGATTTCAAGTGGCCTTTTTTTTGAGTATGTTCCGTCCTGAGCTAAGCTGACAAAGGTTTGTCATAGCTGTGGGTAAAATCTGATTTTAAGCTTGTTGGAAAGCAGTTTTATATTGTAGTAAAGCGTGGAACCTCAACTCTTTATCATGGTCATTTTACTGTCTAAAAAGCATTCATTTTAATTGATGGGTGTAGTAGTTAGGTTAAAGTTGAGCTGTTTTAGCTTTATTTAGGTTGTTAAGGTGTGTAAATGTTCAAGGTGTGCGTTTCAAATAGTTTAAGAGGTTTGAGGTGTTCAATTTAATGCAACCCAAGCTATTTGTGATACGTTTCAAATCTAAGAATTCAATATCATTTTTATTACAACTGAATGTATTTTACTGTGATAAGTCACTAACTCAAAAGGGGTAGGTTGAGCGAGTATCGCCCACATTCGAAAAATGTTGTGAAATGGATGATATGAAACAATTAAATACAACTGCTGCTTTGCTTGCATTGGCGATACTTTCAGGCTGTGGAAGTGATGACTCCAACAGTGCTCCAACCCCGCCAGATTTACCTGAAACAGGCCAACCACCACAAACTGGTAGCGAGGTATTCGATAATGTTTGGGGACCGGATATAAAATGGCAATTAGAAGGACCAATAACCATCTACTTCGACAGGATGGACAGAGCTGATTGGGTTGCTCAATCTGAAAGACGACATGCCGATATTAAACATGGATTCACTGTTGAAGCAGAAGAGGTTCGTCGGGTTATTCCAACACCGCTGCGGGATGATTTGTTTAATGATGGTCAAATCACTTTTGCAGAAGTGCTGCTATACCTATCTCAGACCCGTGATGATTTCCATGTTGAGTACCAATGGGGCGAAGATATCGGTGCTTATCGCTATACGGTATGGCGTAATGAGGATGGTAGTGCTGTAGAGTTTGATATTGATGGAAAACCAGTTGGAGAAGGCGATCCTAACTGGTATGCCAATTGGATCCCAGATACTGCAGACTTTAAGAGAGAATATAAATACACCAATTGGGGGGAAAACGTTGGCACTCGTTTAGAAATGACAGTGCTGCAATCAAATTCAGGTGTATTACTGCGTCCAAGAAGTGAGGCTTATACCTACCGACGTGAAGAAATGCAAAGAACACAGGTTGAGCGTCGCAACGAAGCTCAGGCTCAGTTCTCTGATAATCGTATAATTATTCCTGAAGTTATGCTTGATCCTGTTGATGGCGAACCAAGATATTTTTATAACGTCGAGGTTAGACCACATAACTTACGTCCTGACATATATAAGAAAGATGCCATGATCACCATGGCGGATATTTATATGAGTATGCATGAAGATGGGCTGATTGATGTTGGTTTTTCATACTGGGGTAAGATATCCACAGGTATAGATATTCAGCACTTCATTATTAATTCTATTGATGGTGCCACTAACCAGGCTCGATACGCATATGCGATTAATGGTTATGAGCGCCGTTATATAAAAGATTGGAATCACAAGTACGGCCTTGGAGGTATGTCTAAGCCTGAAGACACGCCACCGGCAACATTCTGTGATGGCATTGCCCTTGATGGCTCAGCCACTGGCACATCAAACGGTCAAATTGATCAAGAATGTGGCGAATACTTTGCAAGTAAAGGCATTGAAATTGACCTTACTGATTGGTACGGCGACAGAAATATGCACACCTTTGCAGATGTTTGGCCTATGTATTACCCCGTTGATTATACCGCGGTAATGGCTAGACAGTTGACGTTTGCTGCACCAGAAAGCCATCGGGTTGGCGGGGATAATCAATATCCTATTTACGATATTAATGAAGCTATTCGTCCATTATCAGCAGAGCATTTTGGCTGGGGCG
>NZ_MCTV01000074.1:0-3754 GCF_002874545.1 Shewanella sp. 10N.286.52.C2 | reverse complement strand
AACTATTTGTATTTAACTATGGGATTAATAAAGATCTCCTGTTTAAGCCAGATGCGCCCTTTCTGAACCTCGAAACTCCTTTGGGATTAACTGGTTTTTCACTGTCCCCGCTAAAAAGTACCAGCAGCGGACTTTCTGTTTGCCGTTCTCAATAGCTTTATGTATTTCAAAACCCTTAAGTGGCCAAAGTGACTGTTTGTTACTGGCTTCACTTTGACGAAATAAATGATATGTTATAACATTGCCTTTTTAATCCATCCTTGATAGGGCAAAGCACGTGAAAAAGCATTTTCTATATTCAATTATTGTCATTTCTAATGGTGCGTTAGCGCAAGATAGCAATAACCCAACCTCAGAAACTAATGATGATATTGAGCGCATTGAGGTAAATAGACTTTGGCAGCCTTACCGAGGCAACGTACCATTGATTGATACTCCCCAAGCAGTAGATAGAATTAATGCCGATACCATCAAAAACGAGGGCATTACTCGTTTCATGGACGCCTTGGACTTTTCGCCTAGTATCGTAAGGCAAAATAACTCTGGCGGTATGTTTGATAGCTTTGCTATTCGCGGTTTTTCGGGCGACGAAAATAACCCGACAGGTTACTTAGTAAATGGCTTTAACTCGCGAGGTTATAACGGCAACAGAAATACCGCCAATATTGAAACCATTGAAGTAATGAAAGGGCCAGGCTCAGCACTGTACGGACAAGGTGAACCGGGTGGCACGGTCAATATCATCACTAAAAAGCCGCAATTTGATGAACAAGGTTATATTCAGGGAACCTTAGGTAATTTCAATCAAAAACAAGTGGAATTTGATCACACCAAAGGCATTAGTGACGATGTTGCTTACCGCATCAATGGCTTTTACGAAGATTCAGATACCTTTCGTGACCATGTTGATATTGAAAGCTTGAATTTAAGCCCGTCACTTTTGTGGAATATCTCTGACGCCACCAGCTTAAGTTATGAAATGGAAATTCTACATCAAAGCAAGCCGTTAGATCGCGGTGTCTATGTATTAGATAATGATTTTGACGCTGTCGATACTGCCGCATTTTATGGTGATACCCGAGACGGAGCCCATAAAGTTGAAGCGCTAGGACACCAACTACTATTAAATCATCAGCTTAATAACTCGTGGCACTTATTAGCCGGTTTAGCTTATCGGGATTCATCCTTTAAAGGTCAATCTTCAGATGCTGAACTATCTGACGGCCGCCAGCTGATTTATAGCGACCCAAATACCTTATCAAGACAAAGAAGAGAGCGTGATTATCAGGCGCAAGACTTCTCGGCGCGTTTTGAAGTTAGCGGTGACGTAGAGCTTGGTGGCATGACCAATAATCTATTAATTGGGTTAGATTATTATAACTTCCAGCTAGATACTGATTATAGAGTGTGGCGAACCGCTTGGGGTTCGGGCGATGCGACATACTCAATCAACCCTAATAACCCTGATTACACTATGTATCAGCCTGAAACCACACCAACAACCTTAACCTTTGAAGAGCAAAAAGGCCTTGGTTTTTACGCCCAAGATTTAATTGAGTTGACTGATAAAGCCAAGCTGTTATTGGGCTTCAGAGTCGATAGCTTTAATCAGCACATTGTCAATAAACTGGATAATGAGTCTCAAGAGCAAGATCAAACTGAAGTATCTTCTCGTTTCGGTTTTGTCTATGAATTGGATGACAATATCAATATTTACACCAGCTACGCTGAAGGTTTCAGACCTAATCCTGGGCTTGATTCAGACAGAAATGCTTTTGACCCAGAACAAACTAAATCTTTCGAAGTCGGTCTTAAATGGCAAAATGTCGCTGACAGGTTCTCCGGTAGCCTTGCACTGTTTGATGCCAGCAAAACCAATATGTTAACAGCAGAGCCAGACACAGGGCTTTCTGCGACTTTAGGTGAGGTTGAAAGTCAGGGAGTTGAGTTTCAGCTGACCACCTTACTAACGGCTGATACCAGCATTGAGTTAGCCTACGCTTATACCGATGCAAGAACAGCAAACGATTTGATTGATAATGACTGGGGCGTGCCAATCCCTAAAGGTTCACGTTTAATCAACGTTGCAGAGCATGTCGGTCATGTGGCCCTAAGACATTATACTGACATTATGGGTAAAGAAGCTTATTTTGGCGCTACGGTCAATTACGTTGGCGACCGTCTAGGTGAAACCACATCACCTGATTATATTTTACCTGCATACACCTTAGTGAACCTATCCGCAGCGATAGAGTTAAGCAGCAAGTTTAGTGTAATGCTTGATGTGAATAACCTGTTTAATGAGCAATACTTTGAAAGCTCCTATCACAGGTTATGGACTATGCCGGGTGAGCCGATTAATTTCACCGCGAGTGTTAAGTATCAATTCTAATTTTCAGTATTAATTGCTGCTTGGGCTTGCTAATACGACTTCTGTTTAAGGTTTTCACTGCTCATTGACATCAGTCAACTCCGCGGTAAACCCCAAACTTCATTGTCTTAGCATCGCCACTAACGCTATTTGGATAGTTAAATTTGATAGTTAAATTTGATAGTTAAATTTGATAGCGTTAAACCTTGTCACTAGTCCCGACTGACAAGGGGCAAGTCCGCGGTGTAAACTCAAACTGCATAGTTTTAGTACCACAATGACATTAAGCGACCTTAGGGTCGCTTTTTTGTTGAGGATATCAGAGGTGAATCTATCAGTTGGGCTGAGTGGCTCAAGTGTCAAATATAAAGAATGCGTTAATCATTGGGCTTTTCACTAGGGTTAGCACAGTCATTACACAAGCATTGTAATTCTATTTGAGAGTTGAGCAGTTGAAAGTCCGCTTGTTGAATGCTCTCTTTTAAAGCCTCGATCACGCTGGCTTGAATGCCCTTCTCGGCCACTTTGCCGCAGCTTTTACAAATCAAAAACTGCGGTACTTGGTGCTTGTGAGCGCAAGTGATGTGTGAACAAGCAAGGTACTTATTTTCAGATGATAGCTTATGCACTAAAGGCAGTTCACTGAGTATATCCAGCATACGATAAACAGACATCGGTGCTAATGATTCTTGGTGTGTCGCACGGTAAATATCAACGATTTCATAGGCTGATAAGGGTTTGCTAGAGTTAAGTAATACACCTAAAACATTCTTTCTTTTTGCCGTTAGCTTTACACCATTGTCGTGACATAGTTGTTCTGCTTTAGCAAAAATTTCAGTGTTATTAGAAGTAGGCATAGATAAGCTCAAGAGAAATCGTTATTGTTGTTATTATTTCTTGTCGGACTGACATTGTAAATGATAAAAAATAGAACATCTTAACAGCATTAAATAATTGCTATTTTTTGTGATTTTAAACCGTTTTTCGGCGCTTAGCTAATTTAGACCATTGGTTTCCTTTTTGTATTTCCAAACTTCGTTTGGATTAATATCGTGGGTTTTCTGCCCACTGCTGATTTTGATATCTGGGTTTCAGCCTGTAATTCCAAACTCCGTTTGGATTAACGTCGTGGCGCTTCGCCCCTTCTTTTGCAAAGAGCAGAGTCAAGGGGGAAAGCGCACACATTTTACAAAAGAAGCCCTTAACAAACCCTCAGCGCCCTAACGAAAAATGCTGAAAAGCGCATGATTTTCGATGGGGATTGATCCAGCTTTTAACTTCGTTTGTTGATAACTTCGGCCCCTGTTTATTATAAAGAGTGAAAATGCTAACGCTTCCGATAGGCCGTCCATGGCCTAACGAAAGCTAGCTTGGCATCCATGC
>NZ_MCTV01000073.1:0-2551 GCF_002874545.1 Shewanella sp. 10N.286.52.C2 | reverse complement strand
AGCTAATCGACCTGGGATTTACATAATGTTTTAATTCTTTATAAAAAGAATGGTGGTCGATACTGGGCTCGAACCAGTGACCCCCTCCTTGTAAGGGAGGTGCTCTCCCAGCTGAGCTAATCGACCTCGCTGTGTGGGGCCGTATTATAGGGAGCAACGAAATACTGTCAACGACTTTTTGATTAAAAAAGTTCAGGCGCGCTAAAAACAGCCGTCTTGGTTGATTGTTAGACGCATTAGACCGCCTTTTGCTGACATCAACCAGATTTTGGCGAATAAATAACATCTCAATATTGATAAGCCCCCTATTATATTCTTTCTGCCTCCACTAATACCTGTTAGTTAGTAGACTACTACTAACCTTTATATTCAAACTTAAATTGATTGCGCAATATTAGATGACGTTGACTATAGTGAATGCCTGCTCCACAAGAATGAAAATAACAAGAGTGGAACTCGCATAATGTGGTGGTTTGGGTATAGAATATCGGCCACTTTATTATATCTGTCTTTATATAGACGTTTTCAGAAATAGGTCAGTGTCCCATTATGACAACTAAGACGCGTTTTGCTCCAAGCCCAACAGGCTTTTTACATGTAGGTGGTGCTCGTACAGCACTTTATTCTTGGCTATATGCTCGTGCGAACCAAGGTGAGTTTGTTTTACGTGTAGAAGATACAGATATTGAACGTTCAACACCTGAAGCTTGCGCTGCGATCTTAGAAGGTATGGAGTGGTTAGGCTTAACTTGGGATGAAGGCCCGTATTACCAAACCAAGCGCTTTGATCGTTACAATGAAATCATTGCTCAAATGCTAGAACAAGGCAGTGCATATAAGTGTTACTGCTCACGTGAGCGTATTGAAGCAATGCGTGAAGAACAAGCTGCTAATGGTGAGTCTCAAAAATATGATGGCCATTGTCGTAACTTAGCGCCACGTGAAACTGACGAGCCGTTTGTTATTCGTTTCAAAAACCCTACAGAAGGTAGTGTGGTATTTGATGATCATGTTCGTGGTCGCATCGAATTTGCTAACGATACTTTAGATGATTTGATCATTGCCCGAACTGAAGGCACGCCAACTTATAACTTCTGTGTAGTTGTTGATGACTGGGACATGGGGATCACTTGTGTTGTACGCGGTGAAGATCACATCAATAACACCCCTCGCCAAATTAATATTTTAAAAGCATTAGGTGCACCTGTTCCTGAATATGCGCACGTATCAATGATTTTAGGCGACGATGGCGCTAAATTATCAAAACGTCATGGCGCAGTTGGCGTAATGCAATACCGTGATGATGGCTATTTACCTGAAGCCCTATTGAACTACTTAGTTCGTTTAGGTTGGTCACATGGCGATCAAGAAGTATTCTCAATTGATGAAATGATTTCATTATTTAAATTAGATGACATCAACAAAGCAGCTTCTGCATTCAATACTGACAAATTAAATTGGCTAAACCAGCATTACATTAAAGAGTCGGCACCAGAATATGTTGCAGGCCACCTTCAATGGCATATGGATGACCAAAAAATTGATACCACAAACGGCCCTGCTTTAGCTGAAGTTGTCACAGCACTTGCAGAAAGAGCGAAAACCTTAAAAGAGTTAGCCGCATCTAGTCGCTACTTCTATGAAGATTTCGACGCTTTTGATGAAAATGCAGCGAAAAAGCACTTGCGTGGTGTTGCAATGGAACCACTTAAGTTAATCCAACAAAAAATTTCTGCTCTATCTGATTGGTCTGTTGAAGCAATTCATCAAGCAATTGAAGACACCGCAGCAGAACTTGAAGTAGGAATGGGTAAAGTTGGAATGCCTTTACGTGTCGCTGTTACAGGCGCCGGAATGTCACCTGCTGTAGATTTAACCTTATTTCTCATTGGAAAGGCTCGTTGCGAACAAAGAATATCCAAAGCGATTGATTTTGTAGCAGCTAGAATAAATTCTTAAAAAACGAGTTGACACTTTTGGGCAGGCTGCATAGAATGCGCCCCGTACTTGAGACACGATGTGATTATTTATCGCAGCATGTCCAAATGCAATTTGTAAAGTTGAGGGGCTATAGCTCAGCTGGGAGAGCGCTTCGCTGGCAGCGAAGAGGTCCACGGTTCGATCCCGTGTAGCTCCACCAATTTTACAACAATTCAAGCGTTAAGTTTTAGCCTACAGAACTTAATGAGTTATTCACTCTTTGCAGAGTATAATGCAGTCCGGGTCCCCTTCGATTAAAGAAGAGATGCCTAGGACACCGCGCTATTTTTATTAAGAGCACGGCGGTTTCACTTTAATAGCCTTCTAAAGTGTTACTTATAGGTCTTCGTTATATTAGAAGTGAAACAATATGTCCGGGTCCCCTTCGTCTAGAGGCCTAGGACACCGCCCTTTCACGGCGGTAACAGGGGTTCGAATCCCCTAGGGGATACCACAATTTTAAAATTATTGATTTATTTCGATAGTTTGAAACAAGCGTTAAGTTTTAGCCTACAGAACTTAATGAGTTATTCACTCTTTGCAGAGTCTAATGCAGTCCGGGTCCCCTTCG
>NZ_MCTV01000072.1:0-520 GCF_002874545.1 Shewanella sp. 10N.286.52.C2 | reverse complement strand
GTAAGGCATTTTTGTGTGGGTTTGATAAGTCGACAGGCGAAAACTATGAACATCGCCGTGAGTGGGTAGATAACCGAATTATTGAATTATCGACGATTTTCGCGATTGATATCTGTGCTTATGCGGTGATGAGTAATCATTTACATGTGGTGCTTAAAGTCGATGTGGATAAAGCCAAAGAATGGTCTGATATAGATGTGCTTACCCAATGGCATAAAGGCTTTAAAGGCACCCTGTTGACGCATAAATTTGTTAAAGCTGAAGTCCTTAATGAGTTTGAATTAAAGACGGTTAATGATTGTATTGGGCTATATCGAGAACGTTTAACCGATATTAGTTGGTTTATGCGTTCCTTGAGTGAACCGATTGCTAGAATGGCCAATAAAGAAGACAAGTGTACAGGCCGTTTTTGGGAAGGGCGGTTTAAATCTCAAGCCTTGTTAGATGATGCGGCCGTACTCGCCTGTATGGCGTATGTTGATTTGAATCCAATTCGCGCACAAATGGCTGCAACACCTGA
>NZ_MCTV01000071.1:0-1874 GCF_002874545.1 Shewanella sp. 10N.286.52.C2 | reverse complement strand
AACACCAAGATTATACTGGGCCCGAGCAAGACCCTGTTCAGCAGCTTTGGTGAACCAATAAATAGCTATCTTTTTAAGTTCTATAGCTGAATCATCGCTACCACTACCAGCCTCACTATATAATTCGCCCAAAGCATTTTGAGCTTCTGAGTGTCCAGCACTGGCTGCTTTTTTATACCAAACCACAGCATTTTCTATATCTATGCCTACTCCCTGGCCCACAAGGTAAGAAAAACCTAGCTGATACTGTGATGCCACATCACCCTTGTTAGCTTTTTCAATCAATAATTCAATATCAGAATTACTGGCCATAAGGGCTATAGGAAAAAAAAGAAGCAATAAAGCTATATACTTGGACATTCGAATTCCCTTCAAAAAGTTATTATCCAGCTATAAAAAAATGAGTGTACCATTGAGTAACCTAAATCAATGTAGACCCATTATTACATCAACGAAAACATGCTTCAATTATGTTACAATTTCTTGAAAATAGAAGCTACAAGTTAAACCTGTTTTTCGCACAAAACTGGAGACTTCAATGCCTAAAGGTCATCACTACGGTAGGCATCGCCAACGGGCTTATACTACTGAATACCATCGTTTGTATGCCCATCAGTTTAAAGGTTTACTCACTTCGCCATTGGGCGCTTATACGATGGATTCGAGTGGTCTCAGCACTGAACATAAACGGCTAAAGTTAACCGAGTCAGATGGTGGTGTACGCCTCATGACTTTCACTATCAATGATAAACCTCACCAGATAGCCTTAAAGCTTGATAACAGCAGCGTAAGCACCAAGCTTTATCTCACTTGCCCTTATTGCCAAAAGCAGCGTCAACATCTTTACGCCATCAAATACGCCTACGCTTGCCGTAGTTGTATAGGTTTACACTACGCTTGCCAAAGTGAAAGGCCACAAGAAAGGTTAATGAGACGAATTAGAAAGCTTAGAAAAGAACTTTGGGGCTATGATTGGCCAGACGTAAACAACATGTTTGAGCAAGTAGCCTACTGGCCAAAACCTAAATGGATGCGTTGGAAAACCTTTGAACTAAAGCGAAACAAGATCACTGAATTAGAGAGGCGTTACTGGGGTTTAGCTATCCCACAGCTAAGAACGATGTTTGGTGCTCAATTTATGGAAAATATTTAAAATTAATTCATTCAGTAACCAGCCTCTTTATAGGTCACTTCACATTGATGTACCAATAGATGTACCAAAAAGACACAAAAAAGACAGAAAGCCCATTGCAAGTGAGCTTCAAGCATCGATTTGAGTCTGGGAGGGCCACCAATTTATTGATAGGCCGCTTGGATTTATTCAAGCGGCTTTTTCATGTCTATAAGATCCACCCTGTCTATCTCCGGTATTCTCCAATATCAATCCACTTCAAAATCACCAGTTAAACCAATCACCCAAAATTCACTAATAGCCAGATGCTTAATCCCATTCAGGTATTCAAAAGACCCAAGATTGATGTAATGGGTAGTCAATTACAGCATCGGAATCTTACTCATTAAAACCAATGTCATTCACCCATAAATACTGGCAACTTTCGTCGGTGTAGTCGCACTAATGCAATCTAGTTTTTGAGACTGAATCCCAGGCATTAGGTAGATAGATAAGTCGATAGGTCCAGTAAATACTCAGGTCCCAAATAGTTAAACGCAATGAGCTGGGTCATAACGAACGATAGCGGGCCGCAAGGTAATGACACTCAATATTGAGACTCTAAGGTTATAGAGGACGTGACGGTCTAGCAGGATAGTTCTGGGAGATAGTTGAAGTTGATTCAAAGGATTGAACATGACCGATTACCTATACAATGGGCACTCGGTCTCTATATCACAATGTGTAGTAGCTCAGACTTGAT
>NZ_MCTV01000070.1:0-4455 GCF_002874545.1 Shewanella sp. 10N.286.52.C2 | reverse complement strand
AATGGGTGGCTTTGTAATTGTAGTTAATGGATGTAAGTGTTAGCAACTTAAAACGAATGGCGTTATGTTATAACTTCTAAATAATGGGTGGCTTTGTAATTGCTATAATAAAATAGGCCTCGATTAATAATAATCGAGGCCTTAAACATGTTACTTCTTAGGTGTTACATGACAAGTTACACAGCTATATGGGTCAGGGAATGACTCAGTATTGTACCAGTCACTGTTACCAAAGCTTTGTTGTCTACCCGCAGGTAAATCATTATATTTTGAACCATCCCAATTCTGTTTCACTACATTCGGTTTATCAACCTGATCTGCACATGAACCTGGGCCAAATAGTTCGCTAGGTGCGTTTGGTCCCATATGTTGAGGGAAGCCACTACACTCTACGTCACTGAAAGCCATCCATTGAGATGCCTCACCATGGTTCTGCATTGCTTTATCTTCTGAGTGACACCAGAAACAACGCGCTGTTTCGCCATGCGCTTCAGGTGCACCATTACCACCGTGACACGATGCACAGAAATAAGGCTCATCACGCTCTAATGTATCAACTGCTTTGCTTTTATGAATGTCATCCTTAGAGTGACATAGCTGACAGTCAGCAATATTCCAACCAAAATGTTCTTCAGTCAGTGGCGCAATTGCTTTACTTATGTCTGCAATTTTCTCAGCTTTCTCTACTTGAGCTGGGAACCGATAAGTATCACCCATTAGGCGTGCTTCATTAACTGAGTTTACTTCTGATACGTTGTAAACTAGGAACATCTTTTTCACCCATGAAAAATAGATGTACTCCATACCATGGTTACGAACCATATTATCCATTGCTACGTGAAGTTTATTTCCGCCGAAAGTACCATACCAATGGTCGATACATTCTTTAGCTTTAATTTCAGTGATTGAGCCATCGCTTTCACGTAGCCATGAACACTCACGGTCAAGTTCAAATTCTGCTGCAATTTCAGGGTCTAAGAAGTCCTGTGCACTTGGCCATGAGCCCTGAGTAACAATGATATCTAATGTGTATTCATTCATACCCGCAGCGTAGTTCCAGCCGTCTAAGCCTTCAGCACGAAGTTTATTTGAAGGACCAACTTCAGGGTGGCTGATTTGATTCATCACATAACTGCCAAGTTTAGAACCTGTAGAAAGTGTTGGCCAGAAGGTAAAACCAAATTCAGCAGAACCGGCTTCTTTTGCTGTTTCGTTTGCAGAGATAACCATATCAAGGCTGGTGATGACGCCAGGGCGATAAATATCAGGGCGTAAGTTGTAAGCTTTTACTTCAACATCTTGAGCAATGGTTTTAATGAATTCATCACCATAACCGTCAGTATCCTCCATATCTAGGGTAATTTCTTTTAAAATTACCTTGCCACCGTTACTAGCTTTAAAGTTGACTTCATCAATATGGGTTTGCCACACACGATCACGATAGGCTTCACTCACTGGTTGTATACGGATCTGAGACCCATCACGCACAAGGGTTTCATCAAGGCGGTCATACACAGTTTCTAAATATCCGTTAAAATGATTTAGCATGTCACCACCACCGTGTGACAAAGTGACTCCCCAACTATCACTATCTTGGTAATCACCCCAGTGGGAATAATGTGTGGCAGGTGCGTTGTCAAATGTACCGTCGCCATCGGCATCAAATGACACGGTAAAGTCATAGCTTTGACGTGCTTCATTAAAGCCGCCTAACTTGACTTCAAAATCATCTCTTATCGATGAGATGTACATCATCAAGTCTAAAGCTGAGTAGTTACCAGGCATGAAAATATCATCACGAACAGCTTGCTCTTGCCAAGCTCGTAGATCGCTTAGCTGAACTTCCATGTAGTATTTGCTGTCGTCTCTGGTCCGCATGTTATATTTCGATGCTGTAGCGAAGGCTTCGCCATTCTTAAAGCCAGCATCGGGAACTTCAAAATCTTCCGGCATGTCACTTGAGCACATATCTTCGTGCCCTTTCATGCAAGGGAACCAACGACCTAAATAAACTTCGATAGTACCGTCAACGGCTGTTTCAGTATCAACGATAAGATCAAAGTGATTGCGTATTTCGTCAGGTAATTCAACTTCAGGAATTTCTGAGACCGGTGGAGGGGCATCATTTGAATCAGATCCACCACAAGCCGTCATTAAAGGTAGCAACATCATAGCAAACGTTGTTTTTTTCAAGTTTCCATATTTCAGGTTCTTGTTCATCATAAATAACCTTTTTAATTATCTTATTTAATATTCATTCTCCAGGAACAAGCTCAATATTAATTAAGGTGTAGATAAGGTCTCTTATGAGAATTCACAGAACATTATAAATATAGATTATTATCACATTGATAATAAATCTGATTATTTTAATTTAAATGCCCTTATGTAAAAATAGTTGGAGCTATTGTTGTGGGTATGTTTTTTATTTTTACTCCCTACCTTGTGTTGAGTCGATTGCCAATATGATAAGTCAGAGTAGATGAGTTAATTTTGTTGAAAAACTGTGCTGATCAAAGCAATTATGTTCGTTGTGACTCTACACACACATACAACCTAAGAGAATTGTATTGCCTAATTGTGTAGATATAATAATTGAAATCAATATTAATTATGATGAATTGAGATGAGCATAATAATAAAAAACAAAAGAACCGCTATGGTCGAAACCGATGAAGGTTTGTTTTCTTGCTTTAAAATTACTCCTAAGTGGATTATATGTTTTGAGCAACTAGGTAAAGATGATATTCAATGTGTAAATAAAAGATTAGATTTGGTTGTGACTAATTGTGATGAGGGTTCGAGCACATTTTTATGTGAGTCTTTATTTGCCCAGCAAAAAAAACATAACGGTAAAGATGTTGTTATATGGAGAGATGATGATAGTTTTTACAGTAAAGTCGTAATTAGTATGAGCCCATTTAGCCAGACCAATGCTAGTGTAGTATTTATTGTAAATAATGAAATTGAACTTAGAGAAATTGAATGTAATATTCGTTCGATAAAAGTCTCTGTATTAAATATCTATAAAAAGTACGAAACGACTATCGTAAGCGAAGTCGCTAAAAACTATGGTATTAGCAAAAAATTACATTCCATTATTAACGCAATGTCGATGGGAATGACACGAAAAGAAGTATCTGACATGTTGAGTCTTAGTGAAAGAGGGGTTGATTATCATCTAGATACAGGCAAGTCATTGCTTCATGCGACAAACATTCCTCAACTTATCTTTAAGGCTAATCAGATAGGGGTTATAGGACAACATGATAAACTGTAAAGAGCTTGCCTCAATGGCAAAGGATTTAGAGATTTCAGATATGATATTCAATGTTGACCTCAGTGAAAAATCCTCATTTTCAATTAATAAAAAAAACCTTTTAGCTAAAAGAACTAGGCTTATGTATAGTTCTGAAAATGCGATAAATTATAGTATCTCATCTAGGAGTAAATGGGCTAAATTAGACTACAATACTGATTTATCTTTGCTAAAGGAATATCATCATTGGGACTACGAAGATTGGCATCGTTCTGCTGCTTCCCCTTTAAATGTGATGGAAAAATATGGCTATAAAGGCAAAAGGACATTTGCCATTCCATGCTTGATTAGTGAACATTATGTTGGAAGGTTTTACTTGTTTTTAGATGAAGATGTTGAGTATGACAATCAGCGAATTCAACGTATTCAGAAGATTTTTACCGACTACCAGCACTATTGCTTAGATGATTTACCGATTCACCTTAATCCATTATTGGATTACAGGCTCATCAGTGAAAATGAGATTAAAGCTATTGAGATAGTTTCTAAAGGAGGTTCTCGCTCTGATATTGCTCAACAATGCTTTTTAACAGAGCGCGGTGTCGACTATCGACTCGCCAGTATTAAAAAGAAACTAAAGGTAAAAACAAACTCACAGTTGGTTCACTTAGCGTATAAATTAAGGTTGATTTAATATTCACAAACTCATTTCTAGCTTGTCTATAATTTAATTGTCAATCGTAATGTTCTTAACATATTAATCTAACTTGATTGAAAAGTGCTGTCTATTCTAGAATTAAACTCCGAAGCGTTAATCATTATGTAGAATATATTGATTGTTTTGATGGGTATAAATAACCTGTTCCTAAAATACTGGTATTCATTCGTTAGTTTAATGGGAGTTGTTTTTAACAATATCATGAGAGATATAACTGTTAGTAGGGGCTGTTATATTAAATCTATCTTCGATGATAAATATTATAATGATTTGATCAGCATCACTGATGACCATACGATTTAATAACATGGCCACCCATTCTAAGTGCTGCTTAATATTCGGTGATTTAATAACATGGCCACCCATTCTAAGTGGCTAATAACATGGCCACCCATTCTAAGTGGCTAAATATTGTACTCCTTACTAGGCTTGAGTTATTGCTCATTACTTGGTGACTAAAGATGGCCAGACCTAGAAA
>NZ_MCTV01000069.1:0-328 GCF_002874545.1 Shewanella sp. 10N.286.52.C2 | reverse complement strand
GATGAAGCGGATCGCGCCGTAGCACCTTATCAATGCGCTCAGTGTCATGGTAGTAACGGCGCACCAGCAGGTCATGGTGAAATGGGGGTATGTTTCTGGTGCCATGATAATGAGTTCCAACCTAAAAACCACGGTTCAGTAAATAAACTGTTCCCGAAAATGTACGAAGGTGGTAACTCTCCTGAAGATATGACCTTTCACCCAGCTAAACCAATCATTGATGTGCCATCAACCGATAGAGATGCTGTGAGCGTTGTTAGTGCTGAAATGTATGGTGATGCAAATCACTTATTGAACATATTACCTGCGTTGAAAGATCAAAACTTTG
>NZ_MCTV01000068.1:222775-249824 GCF_002874545.1 Shewanella sp. 10N.286.52.C2 | reverse complement strand
GAGTTGGTGCTAGCAATGGGATAATCAGCATAACCTTACTTTTTCTAATCGATTATGACCGCCTTACTTGTCGTCCAAATGACTGGTTGCCTATACAGGTATAACTGATTTTCTCCAAATTGAGATAATTCTGGCGCCAAAGGATGCGTAAAATGAGCTTTTTACGCATCGATAATTTTGTAACATTCGAGAAAACCCATACATATCAATCTCCTGCGAAATTTTTTAAAGTGTTGTATAGACCGCGTAAACAAAGACGCATTCTTTCTCCGGCAATATTTTGAGCATTACTTACGTATTTATGAAAAATATTCGATTTACAACAATGACTTAGCGATGGTATCTTTGAGGTTTGAATTGAGCAGCCTGGAACATTATTGAGCTGCTAATGAATAAGCTGTTAAAACATAGTTCGACTCTAACCCCGAGGTAGTCTGATTGTATCGGAAATGGAGAAACCGCCAATTGGCAATCAACCAAGGAGAAAAAAATGTCAGAAATTACACAAAATCAACTCGATGAACTTTCATCTGATTTAGGCAGTGCTTTACAGACCGTTCTAGAGGAAAATGGCCTGTCTGGCTATGAAGTTGAAAATATTGAACTCAAACCAAAGGCCACAGTAGAAACCAAAGACTTGGCACCTGGATGCGAGTTGAAATGCAAAGTTAGCGGTTTTCCACCTAAAGTAAAATGTTCGGTTGAGTGTGGATAATATTTTGTTTTAACAAGGCCAGCCAGCGGACGTAGCAAAGCTACGCCGCTGCTGGCTGCGTTAGATTGCAATCATAGATAGGAGATCAAATGTCACAGTGGGATGATAGATATAATGAACATGCAATTCATGCAAGTATAGATAATTTAACTGAGAGGTTAGAAGATGATGCACTAGTATCGGAAGATCTAAATGTTATCGAAATTATTGATAGGATAATACAAGCTAAATCCTATGCTGAAATATGTTTGCAAAACTTGATACCTGCATTAGTAAACCACGCCCATCTCAACAAAGCTAATAGCTATATTACTAGCATTACATCAGAAACTAACAGTTACATGTCTAATAAAAATATTGGGCATTTGAATAATACTTCAGCTCATATTGATAACTTGATGGCACAATTGAATGCACTGCCAATAACTAAACCTGCTATTACGGAACAATCTTTTACTAAATCACTTATTGCCTTTAAATCTCTCACTGAAAAGTCATTTGCAGAGTTGAAAAAATCAAAAGATGAAATGCTTGAATCAGTAAATATAATTACTGATGACTCGATGGAACAAAAATCTAAACTAGAAGAGTTAGTTTCAGAAATCGATCGGCATGAACAAAATATCCAAGAGTCACTTGATAGTTTTAAAGAGCGGTTTGATGCCTCTGAAACGACTTACTCTGAAAAACTAGAGGCGACAACTAATGAATTTGATAACAAATACCAAGCTTTCTCTGAAAATATTAACGAAAAGTTAACTGAAAATGTCGAAACTAATGAAGAAAATGTTGATGCGGTATTAAATGATCATAAAGAAAAATATAGTGAACAGTTAGAACAACAAAAAACTGATGCGCAGTTAGTTCTTGATGCCCTAGAAGCAAAGAAATTAGAAGCTTCTAATTTGTTACAAATCATTGGGAATATTGGAATCACAGGTAATTATCAAAACATTGCTAATAATGAGAAAAAGGCCGCAGATAATTGGCGTAAAATAGCACTCGGTTTAATGATAGGAATGGTATTAATAATAGGGATTACCATTTTTATATCTGCTGCCGATGGCTTTGATTGGAAATTGGCCTTATTCAGAGTTGGTGCTGCTTTTGTTTTGGCTGTTCCTGCTGCATACGCGGCAAAAGAATCCGCGAAACATCGAAGTTTAGAGAATCACAATAGGCGTTCAGAATTGGAGTTAGCATCTTTAGACCCTTTCTTAGAGAAGTTACCTAAGGAAACAAGAGATAAAGTTAAAGAAGAATTAACTAAAAAATTCTTTGGTTTAAATAGTACCGAACCGAAAACTGAAGATCCTGTTTCAAATGAAGCCATTTTTGACTTGTTGAAAACGGCGATAGGTAAGAAGTAATGCAATCTAATCGGGTAGCCGGAGGTATCTAGCCTCCAGCCCCCACACCACCCTGCATGCGGCTCCGCACAGGGCGGTTCCCAAAGACTTTCAGAACAGGTTGGCCGATTAGCTCCGACATATCCCAATGCTGGCTTCTGTATTATCAACGCCAACACTCCTAAACCCGGTCGGGCATGAAATATTGAGTTGCACAGGCTCCTCACTGATCTTTAGGTTCAGGCCTTCACCATGTCCCAACCATTACGATGGGCGTTCGGCTACTATGCCGTCTGCTGACTTCTGCTTAATCACATCCCGAGTTACCCCGTTATGCGCTATCGGTTTTCATCTGGTTCGCTCTTTTCAGTCGATGACGCTGAAAAGCCAAGGCACTTATAAACCAGAGCCTTACTGGTTAGCTTGTACAAAAACTTCGCGATCGCGAGTTAAGCAGATCACCCCACTCTTTATTGGTAGAGAAGGAGCATGAACTTTCTTTGCACTGCTGCATCATTTACGGTGGCCATTAGATCACGTGGTTTCGTCGTCTTGTACCCTTGCTTCGCGGGGCAGACCCTGCCAACTCATCTCTAGCCTACGCCTCATATGATGTTCTTGTTCATCAGCTCGCCTGTTGCCGATAAAAAAGTGCTAGCGGCTTCCTTCAGACCAATCCTCACGGATAAGCCCTTGCCATTCGCTAGTAGTTAACGTTTAATAACAGTATGTTATTCTCTTTTAGAAAGAGTAACGGTGATCTTCCTACAGAGGACTTTCACCTCATTAGTTCATGCCCATGCTGGGCGTACACAAGGCGTTTAAACGGAACAAAAACAGTGGGTTACGTTTCGCTGCGCTACACATTATAACCCACAATTTTTGTCCGCTTAACGCGGCGTTAGAGTTCAGGGCTACCAATAGTATAAGGAGAGTATTATGGATATTTTTTTCTCGAAGAGAAAAGGTGCAAATGTTCAAGTTGCAGGTTCAAATCAAGTTCATCAAACATCTAATGGAGGTGGTGATGGAGGTGGTGAGAAGCCCGATTGGGAGAGGATATTGTTAGCTGTATTCTGTTTGCTATGTATTCTAGTAGCAGGTATTTATTGCTCGCTCAATAATATAACCCCTTGGGATACGACACTCGCATCTGTGTTTCAAATTTCTTTTGGTACTGTTCTTGGCGCAATGTTAGGGGAGAAAATAGCTAAAAGCTGAACTCTAACAAGGGAATGTATGAAGAAGCTCATTATCACGTACGTAGTAACCGTTATTTTAGGTCTAGTTACAGCGATTACTTCTGCCTCATATTTACTCCAAAATGCAGTAGACTCATTTACTGTAAACAAAGCCATCGACATTCAGTTACATCAAATTAGTTATAGTGTTTTCATCGATGATTCTATTCAAAATATAGAATTGGCAGAATCGAACCAGTTGAATAAACTCATTGAAGAGAATTGCAAATCAATAGCTTTTGCCTCACGTACAATAGAAAAGTATGGGCCTGAAAAAGGCTATTTATATGAGAAGCAACTAGCAAACTCGGTTTCGAAAGCGAGAGAAAAGCTGAGTAACCTCCAGCTAGAAGGTAAGTGTGTTGGTCTATAAGGTAATCATAACAAGCTGCTAAATTCAGATTCACCAAGGCTGTCATGCCATTTGCTGAGCAAATCGCCCGCCAGCACTCGGTTCACTTATTAGCAGGGCGTTAATTCATCGAAATTTTAATCTGAAACTCACAGATAGAGTTAAATGTCTAACGCGTTTCTATCCAGAAATGAGTTAGCAATACTCTCCACACAAGTCCCATCCAATAAAAAGGCGACCATTTGGTCGCCTTTTTGCTGTTAACTCAATCTAGGTTAAGTGAAGCTTAACCTAACTTAACCCGTGCATTGCGGAACATACGCATCCATGGGCTGTCTTCGCCCCATTCATCTGGGTGCCAAGAGTTGGCAACGGTTCTGAATACTCGTTCTGGATGCGGCATCATAATCGTCACTCGGCCATCAGTGGTAGTTAATGCGGTAATCGCATTTGGCGAACCATTGGGGTTTTGTGGGTATTGGGTTGCTATAGCGCCATTACCGTCAACGTAACGCAGTGCCACTGTGCCTGTCGCTTCAGCGGCGGCTAAGGCTTCAACTGACTTAAACTCAGCGCGGCCTTCACCGTGTGATACTGCGATTGGCATACGTGAACCTTCCATACCTTCAAAGAAGATTGATGGGCTCTTTTGTACTTCAACCAAACTCGCACGTGCTTCAAAACGCTCCGAACGGTTACGGACAAAGTGTGGCCAATGCTCACTTCCTGGAATGATTTCTTTCAGGTT
The DNA here is from genome assembly GCF_002874545.1 of Shewanella sp. 10N.286.52.C2. Lineage (NCBI taxonomy): Bacteria > Pseudomonadati > Pseudomonadota > Gammaproteobacteria > Alteromonadales > Shewanellaceae > Shewanella > Shewanella sp. 10N.286.52.C2. The sequence goes on along the minus strand of NZ_MCTV01000068.1, from coordinate 245,419 downwards.
AGATAACATCTGACAACCGTTACATACACCTAATGCTAAAGTGCCATCACGTTCAAAGAACTGTGAGAACTCACTGCGAGCACGGTCGTTAAATAAGATTGACTTAGCCCAACCTTCACCTGCGCCCAGTACATCACCGTAAGAGAATCCACCACAAGCCACTAGGCCTTGGAATTCTTCTAGGTTGATGCGACCCGATAAAATGTCAGACATATGCACGTCGCGGCTTTCGAAACCTGCGCGATCAAAGGCTGCTGCCATTTCAACGTGGGAGTTAACCCCTTGCTCACGGATAATCGCCATCTTAGGTGCGACACCTTTTAAGATAAATGGCGCGGCAACGTCTTCGCTTGGGTTAAAGCGTAAATCAACTGTAAGACCTGGGTCTTTGGCTTGCTGCTTAAGTTCAAACTCTTCTTTAGCACATTCAGGGTTGTCACGTAGTGACTGCATGCGATAAGTGGTTTCAGACCACATGGTGCGCAGTGCTACGCGGCTGTCACTAAATACTGGCGTCTGGCCATCAACGATAGTGATTTGATCATCTTGGGTTAGCTTGGCAATATATTGGCAAGACACGCCCACGGCAGCGAACTGAGCTTGAATGTTAGCTGAATCAGCTTTAGACACCTGAATAACCGCGCCTAACTCTTCATTAAACAAGCGCTCAAGGTCTGTGCCTTTAAGTGCTGCTAAATCAATATTAAGGCCGGTATTACCCGCAAATGCCATTTCCACTAGTGTCGTGAATAAACCGCCGTCACTGCGGTCATGATAAGCAATGACTTTTTGATCAGCGACTAATGGCTGAATCACTTCAAAGAAGCCACGTAAGCTTGCTGCATCATCTAAGTCTGGCGCCACATCACCTAACTGGCTGTAAACTTGCGCTAAACAAGAACCGCCTAAACGGTTTTGACCATTAGCCAAATCAATCAGTAACAGTTCTGTATCGCCTTTATCAGTGCGAAGCTCTGGAGTCACAGTGTTGCGAATGTCTTTGACCACACCGAATGCAGTGATAACCAGTGACATTGGTGAAGTAACAGCTTTATCTTCACCGGCTTCGTTCCACGCAGTTTTCATCGACATTGAGTCTTTACCCACTGGGATAGTTAACTCAAGTTCAGGACAAAGCTCTTCACCCACTGCTTTTACTGCTTCATAAAGACCGGCATCTTCACCTGGGTGACCTGCTGCCGACATCCAGTTAGCTGATAATTTAATATGCTTGAATGAACCAATATCAGTACCCGCAATGTTTAAGATTGACTCGGCGACGGCCATACGAGCTGAAGCGCCAAAATCAAGTAATGCTAATGGAGTACGTTCACCAATAGACATGGCTTCACCGGCGTAGCTGTCATAACTTGCTGCAGTTACGGCACAATCAGCAACAGGAACCTGCCAAGGTCCAACCATTTGGTCACGGTTAACTAAACCTGTTACCGAGCGGTCACCAATGGTGATAAGGAAAGACTTATCGGCCACAGTTGGTAAATGCAAGATGCGCGATACCGCTTCTTTAAGGTCAATATTAGCGGTTTCGAGCGCTGAAAACTCAGCATTGGCAGTGACCACATCGCGGCTCATTTTAGGTGCTTTACCTAATAAAACCTCAAGGGGTAAATCAATTGGCTTGTTGTCAAAGTGGCTATCTTCAAGGGTGAGGTGCTGCTCTTCAGTTGCATCACCTACCACAGAAAACGGCGCACGTTCACGCTCACAAATTTTCTTGAAGGTTTCTAAATTCTCAGGTGCCACAGACAGAACATAACGTTCTTGAGATTCGTTACACCAGATCTCAAGTGGGCTCATGCCCGGCTCATCAGATGGTACGTTACGTAAATTAAACAATGCGCCTCTGTCGGCATCATTCACCAGCTCAGGGAAGGCATTTGATAAACCGCCCGCGCCCACATCGTGAATAAATTGAATTGGGTTATCGTCACCCATCTGCCAGCAACGGTCGATCACTTCCTGACAACGACGTTCCATTTCTGGGTTTTCACGTTGTACAGAAGCAAAATCTAAGTCTTCACTTGATTGACCAGAGGCCATTGATGACGCAGCGCCGCCGCCTAAACCAATGTTCATTGCAGGGCCGCCAAGTACAATCAGCTTAGCGCCAACGGTAATTTCGCCTTTTTGAACATGATCTTCACGAATATTACCTAAACCACCAGCAAGCATGATTGGCTTGTGGTAACCGCGTACTTCAACACCGTTATGGCTGGCAACTTCTTGCTCGTAAGTACGGAAGTAACCCACAAGGGCTGGACGACCAAATTCGTTATTAAATGCTGCGCCGCCTAATGGGCCTTCAGTCATGATTTCAAGTGGCGTTACAATACGGCTAGGTTTGCCGTAGTCGCCTTCCCATGGCTGCACAAAGCCTGGGATTTTAAGGTTTGATACGCTAAAGCCTGTTAAACCTGCTTTAGGTTTTGAACCGCGACCGGTTGCGCCTTCATCACGGATCTCACCGCCTGATCCTGTCGCAGCGCCCGGATAGGGGCTAATTGCTGTTGGGTGATTGTGGGTTTCAACCTTCATCAACACGTGCATTGGCTCGGTGTGATAGTTATAAACGCCATCTTGATCAGGGAAGAATCGACCTGCAACAGAGCCTGTCATGACAGCGGCATTATCTTTATAAGCTGATAACACGTTGTCTGGGGTGACTTCGAAGGTGTTTTTAATCATTTTGAATAATGATTTAGGCTGAACTTCACCATCGATAGTCCAGTCTGCATTGAAAATCTTGTGACGACAATGCTCTGAGTTTGCTTGAGCAAACATCATTAGCTCGATGTCGTTAGGATTACGGTTTAAGCGCACAAAGTTATCAACTAAGTAGTCGATTTCATCTTCTGCTAGCGCTAAGCCTAATTGCACGTTTGCCACTTCAAGGGCGCGGCGACCTTCAGCTAAAATATTGATGCTTTTGAAGGGCAATGGCTCAGTGCGTTCAAACAATACTGATGCTGCGGCAAACTCAGGTAAAATCACTTCAACCATACGGTCGTGGATTAAGCCTTTCACTTGCTCTAACTGCTGCGCTGTTAATGATGCTCCTGCAACATAGTAGGCAATACCGCGTTCTAGGCGTTTTACTTTGCCTAAACCACAATTTTGGGCGATGTCAGTTGCTTTAGATGACCAAGGAGAAATCGTTCCAGGGCGAGGTGTTACAAATATCAATGATCCTTCTGGAGTATGAGATTCAATTGCAGGTCCGTAGGTTAGAATGGTTTCAAGTTGCTGATATTCTTTATCATCAAGCTTGTCACTTAAATCGGCTAAATGGACATACTCAGCATAGATTTGCTCAACAGGAAGCGCTGCTGTTTCACAGGCCTCCATAAGCTTTTGAACTCTAAAAGCTGAAAGTGCTGGGGCTCCGCGAATGATCTCAATCACGTCAATTCACCTTATTAATTATAATGGCAGGGTAAGAATTGGCGCTATTATAGGGAATCACACCCTATAAATCACCCACCAAGGCGCGTGAGAACAGTGTTTCCCGTTAACGAAAACAATCAATTTAAATAACACATAAAAGCGCTTAAAATTTAAGCGTTAATTCGCGATTAAAAGCCAATTGTCATTTGGTTTTCTTTAATCAATTCAAACGTATATTTTACTCAGCTTGAGCCGGTTTCTAGGTGAAATAGCAAACTACTGCTAAAATATCTAAAGCGCTGACATTTTTTAAAACGGTATTATATTTTCAGGCTCAACATTGAATAGTGCACAGTGCCTAATACCAATAGCTTACAGATGGATATGACCAAACTTTTAACGATTATTTCATTCAGCTTTTTACTGGTGGCCTGTGAGCCACCTAGGTTTGAAGTCACTGAATTTGTTGAAACCTCCCCCAAACGTACCGTCTTAAAGGTAGGGACGCTTTACGGCTCGCAAACCTACCTCAACTCAGATCTTGGCGAGAGTGGTTTTGATTATGAAATGGCGGCAAAGTTTGCAGCGTATCTTGATGTGCCATTAGAAATGGTGCCTTACACCCACAGGCAGCAGTTATTCGCCGCTCTGCGAAATGATGAAATCGATATTGTTGCCGCCGCAATTACCACTACCCAAAACCGTCGTGAACAATTTTTACTGGGGCCAGCTTTATATGAGGTCAATCAAGTATTGATTTATAAAACCGGCACTCAAAAGCCAAGAAATCTTGATAATCTGAGCGGTGATATTTATGTCATCTCTGAGTCTGCGGCGGTAGATACATTAACCAGCTTGCAGCAATCACACCCAAACCTTAAATGGCAGCAAGTGTATGACAAAGACAACGAAGAATTGTTTTCTTTGGTGGCGAAAGGCGAGTTGCTTTATACGGTTGCAGACTCTAAAAGTCTACGAATAAATCAACGCTATTTACCTGAGTTACGGGGCAGTATCGTCCTAGATGATAAAACTGACGTTGTATGGTTATTGCGCCCCAATGGCAGCGACCGCTTAATGGGCTCGTTATTGTCGTTTTGGCATCAGCAAAAACGGAATGGCACCCTTGAGCATTTAAATGAAAAGTATTTTGGCCATGTTAAGCGCTTTGACTATGTTGATACTCGCGCGTTTATTCGCGCTATTGATAATGTGCTACCTGAATACCAAGCCTTATTTGAAAAACATGCTGGCGATCTCGACTGGCGTAAAGTGGCCGCCGCCGGTTATCAAGAGTCCCATTGGAACCCTAAAGCGCGCTCACCCACTGGCGTTCGTGGCATGATGATGCTCACCCAGCCAACGGCAAGCTCTGTGGGGGTGGATAACCGCCTCGATGCAGAACAAAGCATTCGCGGTGGCGCAATTTATTTGCAAAAAATGATCGATCGTTTACCAGCATCAATCCCTGACAGTCAGCGTATTTGGTTTGCCCTTGCCTCCTATAATGTGGGTTTAGGTCATGTGGAGGATGCCCGCAAAATAGCCCAAGGGATGGGTAAAGATCCCAGTGCATGGCGAGATGTCAAAGAGGTCTTGCCACTGCTGCAACAACGCAAATATTATCAACATACTCGTTATGGTTATGCTCGTGGTAATGAAGCGGTTCACTATGTGGAAAACATCCGCCGATATTACGACACCTTAGTGTGGGTCGATAGTCAAAATAAACAGCTTGAACTTATGCAGCAACAAGCAGAAAATGACACCACAGGCCAAGCTAAGACTTCAGCCAATGATGATAAAAATCCAGAAGATATTGTAAAATCAGCGGCGCAATAAAACCGTCACTTACTGGCTTTACACTGTCTAGGGTAACTTTTTAACCATCACCTTTATGCTAGTGAATGCAAGTAAGGGATACGAATTAGCAAATGGGGATTGTGAGCTAACCCAGTTTTAGATTTACAGCGAACCGGGCAGCGATGGTTTGTTTTCGAAAGTGATTTATGCTCGCTTTAACTAATATAAAACCTCACCAATGTAGTAAGGCTTAACATGAGAAGAAACACTAATACCAGCGCTCGTCGCCGTAATGCTATCAAGCTTAAACAACGTAAAATGCTTAACCGCCAGAAATTATTTTTCGCCTTTTTGCAGCAACAAGTCTGATTGCTGTTTCAGTAACTTTTTAAGTGCTTTTTTTTCTTCTCTGCGACGTTTAAAAAAAGCACTTAATTGCCCAGCACACTCGCTCGCTAATACCCCAGACGTCACCTCTAGCTGATGATTAAAATCAGCATGTTGAACTAAATTAACCACACTGCCAGCGGCGCCGGTTTTTAAATCATCTGCGCCAAATACCACTCGTTTTATTCGGCTATGCACCATAGCGCCAGCGCACATGGAACAAGGCTCTAGGGTGACATACAAGCTAGTGTCTAACATGCGGTAGTTTTCAAGCACCTGCCCTGCGGCGCGAATACATTCAATTTCAGCATGGGCTGTGGGGTTATGCTCGCAAATACTTAAATTAAAGCCACTAGCAAGCAACTCATCATCTTTAACCAAGACTGCGCCCACGGGCACCTCTCCTTTGGCTTCTGCTAACCTGGCTTGCGCCATTGCTACTCGCATCCACTTTTCATCAATAGCTGTTTGTTCAGCGGTCAGCTCGGTTTCAACTAATTGACCGAGTTGATTGATCTGCTTATTAACCAGTTTATTCACTGGCTCAGAGCTAGGCTCAGTTTCAGGCTTGGTTTCAAGATCGGCATCAATGATAGGATCTGCAATGTCAGTAGATGTTGGCATGGGGGCTCGATAATTCATAACGCTTTAGTTGTAAAAAATAGCTGTAAAACAGTTAGATTGAATTAGATAGTTTAAAACAAAAAAGACGCCGAAGCGCCTTTTTGTTTATTCAGCAATATCTAAATGGGTTATTCCCATTCAATGGTTGCCGGTGGCTTACCTGAAATATCGTAAACCACACGTGAAATACCATCGATTTCATTAATAATGCGGTTAGATACACGACCTAAGAAGTCATAAGGTAAATGTGCCCAGTGGGCTGTCATAAAGTCGATAGTTTCAACTGCGCGCAGCGATACTACCCAATCATATTTACGACCATCGCCCATAACGCCGACAGAACGAACAGGTAGGAATACGGTAAATGCTTGGCTGACTTTGTTGTAAAGGTCAGCTTTGTGCAGCTCTTCAATGAAGATAGCATCCGCTAAACGCAGTAAGTCACAGTACTCTTTTTTCACCTCACCTAAAACGCGCACACCCAGACCCGGTCCTGGGAACGGATGACGGTAAAGCATGTCGTATGGCAGACCAAGCTCTAAACCAATTTTACGCACTTCATCTTTAAATAACTCACGTAATGGCTCAACTAGTCCCATTTCCATATCATCTGGCAAACCGCCAACGTTATGGTGCGACTTAATCACATGGGCTTTGCCTGTGGCGCTGCCTGCAGATTCAATTACATCAGGGTAAATCGTGCCTTGTGCTAACCATTTTGCATTAACGCATTTCTTTGACTCTTCATCGAAAATCTCAACGAAAACGCGGCCAATGATTTTACGTTTAGCTTCTGGCTCTGCTTCGCCAGCCATTTGCTCTAAGAAACGGTGCTCAGCATTAACGTGAACAATATTCAGTCCGAAGTGATCGCCAAACATTTCCATGACTTGGTTGGCTTCGTTTAAACGTAGCAGACCGTTATCAACAAATACACAGGTCAGTTTGTCGCCTATTGCGCGGTGCAATAGCATGGCCACAACCGATGAATCTACACCACCTGACAAACCTAAAATTACTTCATCGTTACCGATTTGTTTTTTCAGTTTTTCAATAGCATCTTCAATAATTGATGATGGTTTCCAGTTAGCAGGACAGCCACAGATCTCTAGCGCGAAGTGCTCAAGCATGCGCTTACCTTGACGAGTGTGGGTCACTTCTGGGTGAAATTGCACCCCGTAGAAATGCTTATCTTCATTGGCCATTGCAGCGTATGGGCAAGTGTCAGTTTTAGCGACAGTAACAAAACCTTCTGGGATTTCAGATACTTTATCGCCGTGGCTCATCCATACATCCAGTAATGGCTTGCCTGTTTCACTGATGGCATCTTCAATGCTTTTGAATAAGGCTGATTCCGTTTGCAGTTCAACCTGCGCGTAACCGAACTCGCCTTCGCCAACGCCTTGGATCACTTTGCCGCCAAGCTGCTCAGACATGGTTTGCATGCCGTAACAAATACCTAAAACAGGTACGCCAGCATTGAACACATATTCTGGTGCTCGTGGTGAGTTAGCAGCGGTAACGCTTTCAGGGCCACCAGCTAAAATGATGCCGTTAGGAGCAAAACCTTTAATTTGCTCTTCAGATACATCCCAAGCCCAAAGCTCACAATAAACACCGATTTCACGAATACGGCGGGCGATTAACTGCGTGTATTGCGATCCAAAATCTAGGATCAGGATTTTATGCTCATGAATGTTGCTCATGGGTTACCTTATATCTGGTTTGATCTAGTAGGTTTGCTTCAATCTCAAATGCATAATTTCAAATGCATAATTTCAAATACATAATGAAATTGAAAAAAGGCGCTCAAATAAATGAGCGCCTTATTAATTATTAAGTGCCGCTACGATAGTTCGGCGCTTCTTTACTGATGGTGACATCGTGCACATGAGACTCGCCCATGCCTGCTGAAGTAATTTTAACGAACTCAGCTTTTTCATTTAATTCTTTAATGGTGGCACAACCGGTAAGACCCATACATGAACGTAAGCCGCCCATGTGCTGGTGAATAATCTCTTTTAATTTACCTTTGTAAGCAACGCGGCCTTCAATACCTTCTGGTACTAATTTGTCAGCAGCATTGTCACTTTGGAAATAGCGATCTGATGAACCTTGAGTTTGAGTCATCGCACCTAAAGAGCCCATACCGCGGTATGACTTATAAGCACGACCATTGTATAGCTCAGTTTCGCCCGGCGCTTCATCAGTACCAGCAAACATTGAACCTGCCATGATGCAAGATGCACCCGCTGCCAATGCTTTAGCTAAATCACCTGAAAAACGAATACCGCCATCGGCAATAACCGGAATATCAAGATGCTTAACTGCCGCTGCTGCGTCAGATACTGCAGTAATTTGCGGCACGCCAACACCGGTTACGATACGCGTAGTACAGATTGACCCTGGGCCAATACCCACTTTAACCGCATCAACGCCAGCTTCAACTAGGGCTAATGCGCCTTCCGCTGTTGCAACGTTACCGCCAACAATTTGTAAGTCAGGGAATGATGCGCGAGTATCACGAATACGTTGCAATACGCCTTCTGAGTGACCATGAGATGAGTCAATCAATAATACGTCAACACCGGCTTTAACCAATGCAGCAATACGCTCTTCGTTACCTGCACCAGCGCCAACGGCTGCACCTACACGTAAACGACCTAACTCGTCTTTACATGCATTTGGTTTACGTTCAGCTTTTTGGAAATCTTTAACTGTGATAAGGCCTTTAAGCTTGAAGTTAGCGTCAACCACTAGCACTTTCTCAACGCGGTGAGAATGCATTAATGTTTGTACTTCATCTAATTTAGTGCCTTCTTGAACCGTCACAAGACGATCTTTTGGGGTCATAACTTGTTCAACAGTCATGGTCCAGTCAGTGACAAAGCGCACATCACGGCCAGTGATAATACCCACAAGTTCACTTGCGTCATTAACCACTGGGTAACCAGCAAAACCATTGCGCTCAGTTAATTGCTTAACGTCAGCTAAGGTTGTTGATGGATTAACTGTAACAGGTTGCTGAACAATACCCGCTTCGTAAATTTTAACTTTACGAACTTCTTCAGCTTGCTGCTCAATGGTCATATTTTTATGAATAAAACCTAAACCACCTTCTTGTGCCATCGCGATCGCTAAGCGAGCTTCAGTTACGGTATCCATAGCTGCAGAAACAATTGGGGTGTTTAATTCTATTTTTCTAGTCAGACGTGTTTTTAGAACAGCGGTATTTGGGAGGACGGTTGAGTGAGCAGGCACCAGTAGTACATCATCAAATGTTAGTGCGTCATTTCTTAATCTTAACATGCAACATCTCCCAGAAAGTGTAGGGTTTAGAAAGGGTAAATATTGCGGCGGGATTATACCTTGCATATTGGGGTTGGTAAATGGAAAATAGTCAAAAGTTCCGATTGGGTGGCCTAAATTGATGAAAAGCTCAAAAAATAATGTTTACTCCGTTTCGCGATTAAACGGTGAAGTCCGCCAGCTGCTTGAAGGAGAGCTCGGAAAGGTTTGGCTAGAGGCCGAAATCTCGAACTTTGTTTCCCCAAATTCAGGTCATTGGTATATGACCTTAAAAGACAGTCGCTCACAAATTCGTTGCGCGATGTTTAAAGGTCGTAATCAATCAGTCGCCTTTAGACCGGTTAATGGTCAACAGGTTTTAGTTAAAGGCGCGATCAGTGTTTACGAGCCCCGCGGCGATTATCAATTATTATTAGAGTCGATGTTGCCTGCTGGTGATGGATTGCTAGCACAGCAATATGAGGCGCTTAAGCTTAAATTAGCGGCGGAAGGCTTATTTGCAACACAAACCAAGCGCCCTATTCCACAAAATATCCAGCGAATAGGTGTGATTACCTCCGCCACTGGCGCTGCGGTTCGCGATGTAGTGCATGTGTTATCGCGGCGCGATCCGTCCATTGAAGTGGTGGTTTACCCCACTCAAGTACAAGGTGCTACTGCCAGTAAATTAATTATCGATGCCATCACTACCGCCAACAAACGTCTTGAGGTTGATGTGCTGCTACTCACCCGTGGTGGCGGTTCACTGGAAGATCTATGGTGCTTTAACGATGAAGACTTAGCCCACGCGATTTATAACAGTGCATTGCCCGTAGTGAGCGCTGTGGGCCATGAAATTGATACCACCATCAGTGACTATGTTGCTGATGTAAGAGCGCCGACGCCATCGGCAGGGGCTGAGTTGTTATCTGATGATAAAGGCAATAAAAGCCAAAAATTGACTGCGACTTTCGCGCGTTTAAGGCAAGCCTATCGTCATTACATATTGCATCAAAGCACCCAACTTGCTGAATTAAGCCACCAGCTGCAAAGACAAGATCCTAAAAGGCAACTACAACAGCTTGAACAACGTTTTGATGAAATGCAGTTAAAGCTTGAGTCTGCGTTGCAGCACAAACTGGCCCGCGCCCAAATGAGGCAACAACAATTAAAAAGCCGTTTGCAGCAGCAATCGCCAGTGCACAAACTCACCCTTGAGCAAAACAAAATGACTTATCTAAGTAATCGCTTAAATGAAGCGATGAAAAGCCGAGTTGATAACGCCAGTAAGCAACTCAGTTACAGCGCTCATAAGCTGGAAACCGTAAGCCCGTTAGCCACCTTAAGCCGTGGTTACAGTATTACTAAAGACAGTGATGGCAAGGTAGTTGAACAGGCGAACCAAGTAAGCTCAGGTGACTTACTGGTTACTCAGCTACATCATGGTGAGATTGAGTCCCTTGTTAAATAAATAGTGAAGTAACAGTGAAGTAGAAATGAATAACCACCGCGATGCTGTTAATTAATAAGAGTCGCGGTGGTGAGTTAATGAGCTCATGACGTCATACTTTTTCGTCGTATTATTAGCAAACCTACAGCTAAGATTAACATGACACCTGAGGTACTACCGCCACTGACTATCACTTCAGTTTCAATGATTTCTTCTTCAATATAAACCGTATCTCTATCGCTACTTTCTAACGGCAAGGCATATAAGCTATCAGCCTCTTCACTACTGATGGTGGCAACAATATCCTCATAACCCACCTCATATAAATCAATCAGTACGTCATAGTAATCGGTTTTATACCCTTGGGCTAAGGTGGTTAGCACCTCATAACTGTCATCTTCAGCTTCGCCATAAATGGTAAAAATATCGGTGGAGTAATAATGCTGCCACGGGCCGCCATTTCGGCTTAAATACAATTCAGCATAAACATTAGCAGGCTCGCCGACACTAAAGCCGTAAACATCAGCATCAAAGGTCACGGTAAAAGTTTGATAAAAACCATCTTCATCAAAATCATCATATAAATGACTGTAGGCCTGATAAATCGTAAAATCCCTAAGCCCCGGCTGCACATACATCATAGAGGCAGTTTTGGTTATGGCATTATTGGTTAAGGTATTTTTAGGCGCTACTTGTGATGTGGTTTGTTTAGATAACTGCGATAACTGCTTGATGCGCACTGAACGCTCAACGGCTAGCGCAGGCTCAAGCTGCTTGGCATTATTTACCAATGCGTTAATGCGCTGCGGGTCAACCTTCACTTGGTTTGGCTTTTCTGAGGCAGTTAATTGTCGCCCTTCACTACTCACTAATACTTTTGCCTGCACTTGATTTGATAAAGCAGCCACATTTGACAAAGCAGCCGCTTCAGAGGCGACAGCAGTGTGTACAAAACCGCTCATCGATAAAAGCACTACTGCCGTCAGCGACCATTTTGAAATAGATAAAGTCATCATAATCAATCCTTGTTTTCAATGCGCTTGGTGAAACCTGCTTTCTATTTAAGTGCATTGAAAATGAATATAAGCTGAACACGTTCAGCTAGAATTCATCAAAGCCATTAGATAATGATTAAAACTACTGCTGTGAGATAGGCAGTTTTGATAGCGAAGCGCTATTTCTATATTGCAGCAGATCTTTTACACTGATGACTGATTTCAAAGATAAATATTCAATTGGACTTGGCAAATGAGCAAAGTAACAACGAAATTACGCATTCCCCTGACTATCTTAATATTGAGTTTTCTCAGTATCGGATTAGTTCAGGCTGCGCCAGTTTCAGGCAATTGGAGTCAACAAGGCATCCATCAGCGTGCCCATCAATCGCCCAATCAGCATGCGCCCAATCAAAAAAAAACCAACCAGTCGAAAAAGTTAGCCGTTAATAGCTCACAGCAGGCAGCGCAACTGGCTAAAAGGCAATACTCGGCTAAAGTGCTGTCGGTGCAATCAACCTCAGTGAACGGCTCTCCTGGCTATCGGGTTAAACTACTGTCAAATAAAGGCATGGTGTTTTACGCCACCGTCAATGCACGTTCAGGTTCAGTTTCAAGAAACTAATCTTTAACCGCCATCGTTGCCAAAGCTTAATTTTTAGCAACTAAATTCAAGAGGCTAGGCATGAGAATATTATTAGTTGAAGATGATTTAGGCTTACAACACAATCTCACTGAGCACCTTCAAGGGGCAAATTACAGCGTTGATATTTCATCTGATGGCGAAGACGGATTGTTTCAAGCCTCTGAGTATCAATATGATGCAGCTATCATCGATGTGGGGTTACCTAAAATAGATGGCCTGAGCTTAATTACCCAGCTGCGTGAAAAACAAATCGATTATCCGATTTTGATTTTAACCGCTAGAGATGGCTGGCAAGACAAGGTGCTAGGGTTAGATTCTGGCGCAGATGATTACCTCACTAAACCTTTTCAGCCTGAAGAGTTAGTCGCCCGTCTCAATGCATTAATCCGCCGCTCAGCTGGGCAAGCAAGTCCGGTGATCAGTAATGGCCCTTTTAGTCTTAATACCCGCACCTTAGCGTTAACGCATTTACAGCAGTCGGTTATTTTAAGTAGCTCCGAATTCAAACTGTTTGAATATTTTATGATGCATCAGGGTGAAGTGATTTCTAAACCCACCTTAATTGAACATATTTACGATCAGGATTTTGACTTGGATTCCAACGTCATTGAAGTGTTTATCCGCCGCTTACGTAAAAAGCTCGACCCCGATAACCAATATAAATTAATTGAAACTTTGCGTGGCCAAGGTTATCGCCTTCGCCAGCTAAGTAAATAACACACTAATGAAAAAGCCATTAACTTTGCCTCGACTCGCACTCTTTAACTCCTTAAAAGTAAGGTTGATGCTCAGTGGCTTAGTGTTAATTGTGGTGTTACTGCCTCTCATTGGCGCGGCGGTTAATAACGCCTTTAAACATCAAATCGCCCAATCGATTAATAACCAGTTAAAAGCCTATGTGTATTCGGTGCTGGCAGTGGCAGAAGTCAAAGACAATAAGGTGGTGATGCCCAATTACTTATTGGAAAATCAATTTAATATTGTCGGCTCGGGTTTGTATGCACTTATCACTTCAAATTCTCCCTCTGGCGTTAATGAAGTATGGTCATCAGAATCTTTTTTAGGCTTAACCCTGCCTCAATTACCAATACCGGCCATGGGCGAAGGCAAGCTTACTCAAATCATCTTTGATGATGACATTAGTAATGAACCCAATAATCATGTGGTATATAACTTCACCGTTTCTTTTGAAACAGATAAAAAACCGCTACAAATAACGGTTCATATCATTAAAGATGACGCAGATTTTCAAAGGCAAATTAGTGAGTTTAGCAACACTCTATGGACATGGTTAGCAGTGTTAATGGTGGTACTAGCCTTGATACAGGCCATATGGTTGCTGTGGACATTAAAACCGTTAAACCGTTTTACTCAAGAGCTCACGTTAGTCGAGCAAGGTGAGCAAACTCGCATTGAGCAAAACTACCCAATAGAGCTCAACGCGGTGGCAAAACAGCTCAATGTGCTATTAAAAACCGAGCAACAGCAAAGGCAGCGTTATAAAAATGCCTTAGCCGATCTAGCCCATAGTTTAAAAACCCCCTTAGCTGTGCTGCAAAGCCAAAAAGACTTAAGTGCCGACTCCAAAGAGCAAGCCAGCAATATCAATAACATCATTAGCTATCAGCTCAATAAAGCCAAAACTAGCGGTAATAAGCCTTGGCATTTAGGGGTTAAAGTGGATGATGTCGCCAGCAAGTTAATCAGAACCTTAAGTAAAATATACCAACAGCAACACCTTGATATCGATTACCAAGCCCAAGCCAACATACTATTTAAAGGTGAAGAAGCTGACTTAAGTGAAATGCTTGGCAACCTGTTAGACAACGCCTGTAAAGCCGCTAAGGCCCAAGTTTGCCTTAGCGTAGTTCAAACCGATAACCAATTACACTTTATCATTGAAGATGACGGCAAAGGCCTAAGCCCTGAGCAGCAGCAAGGGATTTTTGAACGTGGCATCAGAGCCGATACCTACCAACAAGGTCACGGTATTGGCTTAGCCATAGTGCGTGATATTGTCGAAAGTTATCAGGGGCAATTAAGCGTCGGTGCATCTGACACTTATGGCGGCGCTAAATTCACCATCACATTTAATGACTAGCTTTTACCATTAGCCGCTTAATTCACTCAAAATAAATTCCCTGCTTTCATCTTGTGTTCATTTTCACTTCGTTATCCTATATCTAACATTCAAAAACTGCCTTTATCAAAAAGGAGTTGGAGACGATATGATATTAATGAATACGACTTTTAATCGCATCAGAACAAGCCTAGTTGCCGTGTGCATTATGCTTTCTCCTGCGGTATTAGCGGCCACAGACAACGGCGCACAAACACTGGCGAGCGATCAAGCCTACAGTCAAGATGCTGAGCAGCTGTCTGAAGCGCAGCTGGCGCAAATGCTTGCTCCTATTGCCTTATATCCAGATAGTTTGTTAACCCATATTCTGATTGCGTCTACCTACCCTCTAGAGGTAGTACAAGCGCATCGCTGGCAGCAAGAAAATAGTCAGCTTGATAGCGAACAAAAAATGCAGCAAGCCGAGCAACAGGATTGGGACCCTAGCGTCATGGCATTAGTGGCCTTTCCCACTGTGCTTGAAAAGCTTAATGAAGATCTTGATTGGACTCAGGAGTTAGGTGAAGCATTTCTGCAAGATGAAGAAACGGTATTAGCCAGCATTCAAACATTGCGCCATCAAGCCGATGAAGCCAATAGTTTTGATGATATGGAAAACATGACCATCACCCGTGAAGAAAAGCAGATCATTATTGAGCCTGCCCGTACGGAAGTGGTTTATGTTCCCTATTACGATCCAAGAATTGTTTACGGTAGCTGGCGCTGGAATGCATACCCACCAGTATATTGGCGTTATCCATCTTATGTGCATTACCGCCCGAACCGCCCAATTTATTGGGGACCAAGTGTTTATATCAACTTTAACTACTTCTTTGGCGCGGTGCATTGGTCAAATAGACGCGTGGTGGTGATTAATCATCATAAGACTCGTTACTATCGTAAGCCCCATAAGATTGCCTATAGCCAAGGCTCACACCGCTGGAAGCACAAACCTGCTCATCGCCGCGGGGTTGCATATAAAGCGCCGAGAGTAAGCCATAAGTATGATCGTGCCCGTTACAATAACAGCCACAAGCTGGCTCATGCTCAAAAACCTGGTCATAAAGGTAAGCCAGCACAGCTACATAACTCTAAGCCAAGCCATATAGCAAAGCAGCAACGTGTGAATAAAGCATTAAAAAATAATCATAATGCTAAGCCGAGCTATAGCTCAAGACCCAGCACTAAGCCCAGTACTAGACCGAGCACTAGACCGAGCACTAGACCAAGTAATACGAATAAAATGCATAATGGCCAGCAGGATAAAGCGCTGAGAACGGCAAATAAATCACAGCCAAACCGTTCAAATAAGGCTAATCAAAGCCAAAAAGCGACCAAGCAACCGAGCAGCAGACAAGCGACAAACAGGCAGGTTACTAATAGACAAGCGACCAGCAGACCGACTGTTAATAAACAGCAAAGTAGCAAGCACTATAACCAAACAGCGCGAGTGAATAACAACCGTAGCGCCCAAAACCACAGCATCAAGCCGCAGCAAAGAGCGAGTAATACATCCCACAACAACCGTGGTGGTAGTCGCTCAAGCAGTCATCACTCGTCGTCTAAACAGCGAGTGAAATAAACTCCGCTTTGGCTTAGTCAAAAGCTGGGCCAGAAGTTGAGTCAAAAGCTGAACCAGAAGTTGAGGCAAAAACTGAGTCTGAAATAAATAAAAAGCCTGAATCACATTCACTGTGACTCAGGCTTTTTTATCCCAAGATTAAATAAGTTAGTTTAATTGGGTAACACAATGTTGACCTTTAACCCTTGAGGCTTAGCTTGATGAAAACTCATATCACCTTGATGCAGCATAATAATTAGCTGACAAATGGATAACCCTAGCCCTGCACCTTGGGATACATTTTCATCAACCCGATAAAAACGGTTCTTGGCTAAATCAATTTCGCTTGCAGACATGCCTATGCCTTGATCAATGATATTTATAACGCATTGGTTAGCCTCTTGCTCAGCACCAATGCTAATAACCGATTCTTTAGGGCTGTATTTACAGGCATTTTCGATAATGTTTTTTAATACTAATTCAAGATAAAAGCTATCAGCTTTAACGGTAAGTCCCTTAGGAATATCAAGCTGCCACTGATAATCGGCCACAATATGCACTAACTGATTAATCACATTATCAATTAGGCTTTGTAAGTCGCATTCAGCCTTATTAATCGCTTCAATGGCATCAACCCTTGAGAGTAATAACAGTTGCTCAACAGTATGACTCATACGCTTAATTCCCTGCCCCATGGCTTGAGTATAAGGCATTGCTTGTTGCTTTAAGCTTTCATCGGTTGATGAATTAATCACGCTTTCTAAACCATCACCATGAAGTTTAATGATGGCTAAGGGCGTTTTTAACTCGTGGGCCGCATCAGCACTAAAGCGTCGTTCGCGGATCATCATATCGGCGATACGGGCTAAATAACTATTAAGCGACTGCTGAATTGTAATAAGTTCTGACGGTAAGCGGATATTAATTGGCGCTAGATCTTGAGCACTGCGATAAGCTAAATGGCGCTCGAGTAGCTTGATGGGTTTAAATAAGTAGTAAGTCACCAATAGCATGATAAGCAACATGATAGGCGCAATAATCAAAGGCGAGCGCCAGCTATTGGCGTTAATCTTATCCACCAACTCTTGGCGCACATCATCACGCTGTGCAGTCACAATCCACACCTGTTGCGCCGTTGAAAACAAGCTGTACACATGCCAGGTGTGCTCACCGACTGCCTGATAGGCATAGCCGTGGTTAAAATCCGTTAGCGGTTTTACACCAGTATTATCTGAGTATGCAAGTAACTCACCTGCTGCGGTAAATAATTGAAATGACAGCTTTCGCTCGTAAGAGAGGGTTTCTACCGTAGACTGCTCGGCAAAGGTTTCTATTTCAGACTCTGACACATGAAAGCGAATAGGTTGCTCAATTAAGCTTGCTACTTTGGCGGCAGTAAGCCTTTTGACATAAAACAAATCCAGCACTTTGGCGGTTTGCACCATTTCTGCATCAAATAGCTCTTCTATCTCGTACATGGCATCGCGGCTACTCAGCACACTGGCAAC
This sequence comes from Shewanella sp. 10N.286.52.C2, assembly GCF_002874545.1. NCBI lineage: Bacteria > Pseudomonadati > Pseudomonadota > Gammaproteobacteria > Alteromonadales > Shewanellaceae > Shewanella > Shewanella sp. 10N.286.52.C2. The sequence goes on along the minus strand of NZ_MCTV01000068.1, from coordinate 227,633 downwards.
CGATACGGTCAGTAAGATGCCGACTAACATCAATAAACTAAGGGAGAAACGTAACGAAAACATAATATCCTTTTATGATCTACTGACCATTAATGCTTATTGAATTTCAGCTAAAATATAGCCAATGCCCCTAACAGTTTTAATCAGTTCTGGGGCCATTTTTTTACGTAAATGATGAATATGCACTTCAATGGAATTACTGCCGACTTCATCCCAACCATAGGTTAATTGCTCAAGCTGGCTGCGGGTTAGTACTCGCCCTGCTGATTGGGCAAACTCCAATAACAATTGATATTCCCGTCGTGGCAGGTTGATTAATTGCTCTCGAAAATGCACTTCACAACAACTGAAATCGATGGTCAATGCGCCGAAACTAAATTGATTGTTATCTAAGCCGTGTTGGCGGCGAACAATCGCTCGCAGTCTGGCAACTAATTCCCGCACATCAAACGGTTTACTGAGATAATCATCTGCGCCAATGTCTAAACAGCTTAAGCGAGTATCAAAATCCGTATTGGCGGTCAGCACAATAATCGGCAAAGATACTCCCGCTTTACGCCAGTACTTTAATAAATCTTCGCCATTGCCATCAGGCAAACCTAAATCAAGAATAATGGCGCTAAAATCTTCATTATCCAGCGCCGCTAATGCTTGGTTATAAGAACATAAGTGATCCACTTGGATCCCTTCTTTAGCCAAACTCAAAACCACGCCTTGTGCTAATAACTGATTGTCTTCTACTAACAATACCCGCATCGGTTATTCCTTTATTGTTTTTATAATAACTAAAGCGCGATTTAAGCTTATCTAAACACTTTAAAGTCAACACCTTGCTCACTCAAAAAGGCTTCAGCAGCAGCGCCTTTTAACATTGCCATGGTCGATAACATTCCCGCGGTTACGCTATTTGGCCCTAATACCGTCACTGAAAGCGGCGCTTGCTCCACAGGATATCCTGTTCGAGGATTAATAATGTGGCCATAGCGTTTTTGATCCACTTCAATGTAGCGCCGAGTGGTGCCGCTAGTGGCTAATGCGCCTTGGCGTATGGTTAACAGCGCCGCGGCATTATCCAATTGCTGCGGGTTTTCAATCCCCACTTGCCAGCCATCTGGGTTAAGGATGGGACAGGCAATATCGCCGCCAAAATTAACTAACACAGAGATATCAGGCCAACGCTTGCTGAGTAATTGCGCTGTACTATCCACCGCATACTCTTTGCCTATGCCACCAAAATCTAAACTCATTGCTGCAGGCATAGTCAATTTGCTGTCAGTAAAATCAATGGCGCTAAAATCCACTAGCTTTAATGCCGATTTAATCGCACTAGCTGGTGGCACTTGATGGCTACCATCAAAGCGCCACAACTTCATTAAAGGACCTGCGCTGATATCAAAAGCGCCGTCACTTAATTGATAACATTGCTGGGCAAATTGCAGTAAATGTGCGGTTTCAGCATCAATGTTAACCGCCTGCCCTTGGGCATTATTGAGTTGCCAAACAATATTACCTTGTAAAAAACGGCTATATTTACGCTCTATTCGTTTGGCTTCAGCCACCGCGATATTTAACATCTGCTGGGCAATGCGCTCATCATCTAGTCGCATTAACATTTCACATGGACTTGCCATGGCGCTAAATGAACCTAAAAAGCCCCAAGGGCGACGTGTAAGCGTCGCGACCTGTGGGGCCTTAGATGTAGCGGCTTGTGATGTAACAGCGGCTTTATTTAACAATTTCAATAACTCTGATGTTTTGCGTTTATTTATCTTAAGACTATTTATTTAAAACGAATAGCTTATTTGAGCTACGATTGCTTTCACCGATGGAAATAAATCCTGATTATTTAACTCACCAGGGATATCTGTGCCGTTGTTTTCAGGGTTTTGCTGATAATACTCAATACGATAGCTCAGTTCATGGCCGCCAGATAAGCGATGGCCAAACTTAAGCCCTACGGTATATGCTGACATGTCACCAATGCGATAATCCGCACTGGCATACTCAGGTAATGCTGCTTCTGTACGCAAAAATGGCTGATAAAACTCAGCAGCTTGCTGCTGGTAATAACGCAAATGCAGCTGGCCATATAAGCTTGGAGTAAAGTAATAGCGATAATGGGTTTCTAAAGTGTGCGCTTGAATATCCCAGTCATCAGTATTGTAGCGATAAGAGAAATCAATCACCCCTGAGTCCAATGCGCCTTTTGCTAACAAGAAAACACTGTGCTTAGTGCGCGAGTCTGGGCGGTTTTCGTAGCGATAACCATGGGACTCACCATTACCATCGACCATACTGAGAATTTTATAGGGATCGGTCATATAACCCGAAACACTTGAAAAGCCGTAGTTAGCTTGCATTAACCAATTGCGATTCAAGATTTGGGTCACACCTAGCATGACATCAGCGGTTTGCTTGGTATCATCACCGTCTAATCGAGTGGCGTCAAATGCAGCTTGAAAGGCATCATCGCCATCATAATCACCGCGAAATACCATTTCTGATAATGCCACAGGACGACCGCCAACAGGATCAACAGTATCATTAGTATAGGCACCCGATAAGGCAAGAGTGGTGTTGTTTTTGTTAAAACTGCGCTCCACACCCGCATTTAAGCCTAATGATAAATAATCGTATTCTTTAGAGCCATAAACACCCAAGTTAACCGTCCAGTCAGGATTTAAAATCTCCTGCCAATTGGCACTTAACTGCACTCGAGTATCTTGGAACGTATCATCAAGGGGCGTTTCACCTGGGGCGACCGTATACTCTCCCTTACCTGAAGGTCGTGTAAAGGTTTGGCTGATGGATTGTGCTACAGCGCCAGAAGCTGAAGCGCCGGTTAAGCTGTCGACAACGATTTTCATATCGAGCAGCGAATCTTCACCAAAGGCTTTTTGCACATTACCAATAGCTTCAACGGCTTGTACACGGTCTTGCTCACCGTAATACATAATGGCGGCATCGACTTTCCAATCATCGTTTGCCGGTACCGGCTCTTGTGCGCTAGCTTGTTGTGACAACAAACTGCAGCTAGCCATGGCCAATGCACTAGCGATGCTTTGTTTCGGCGTTAGTTTCGAAGTTAGTTGCATCCACAACCTCCACCAGCTAATGAGCGTCCGCCACTGGTGCCTTCTTTACTGAAGTAAATATGGTCATCCAATGCTAAATCTAACTTTTCATTATTAAGTGCCATATCAGCGCGGGCAAATTGATCCTTCTCCCACGGCTCTACCCCTAAACTCGAACAGCCTGCTAAACTGCTGATAATAGACAAGGCCAATAACAGCTTAATGTATTGCTTAAAACTCGATTTTTTCATTGGCTTATTCCTTTAATAACAGTTGAATTTCATGTTCGTAAGCAGGCTTGTTCTTGTCAAAAAAACCAACATGACGCTGAACTAATTCGCCTTGGCGGTTAAATAAATAGCTACTTGGCATACCAGGTAAATCAAACTCCCTTGCCACATCCCCTTCTGGATTAAAGCGTAAATTAAAATTAGCGGGGATTTTAGTGAGGAACTCATGGGCTAACTCAGTATCAACATCAAGATTGATAGCAACCACTTCAAAGCCTTGCTGCTGGTATTTGGCCTGCATCTGGTTCATCCAAGGAAAAGACTTTCGACATGGACCGCACCATGATGCCCAAAAATCCACATACACCACCTTGCCAGCAAACTCTTTCAAGCTAGTTTCGGTGCCATCTTTGGTTAGTACAGTATGCTCAAGTGAAGGCGCGGCAAATAATGGGCCGCTAAAGGCCAATGTGAGTAACAAACTCGCTAGTAATGATCGCTTCATGGAGTCTCGCTTTGTTAGTTTTAATTTTTGAGGAGTCATGAATGACTAATTTTTAATGATTCAATATCATCTAAGTTAAATCTTCAATCTTAAGGTTTTATTAAGCATTGTGACGAGTTAGTTTAACAGAGTGTTAAGTTGGAGAGTTAAATAGGTAAAGATTAACCCGTTAACAAGGTCTGACGAGTATAGGATAGCGAACAAGAGTTGGTTAATGAGGACTAATAATCACCGCGCTAGCACTAACGCCATGACGCGGTCTTGAAGCAATAGCTAGAACAACCGCTGATACGCTGCTCAATAGGCTTAGTTCAACACAACTGGTGACAGTGTTTACCCGCCGATGATTCTCGAGACTAAGCCCTTATCGTGGGTAAATTCGGCCAGTATTATTCCGGCCAAATGCAAACTGATAAACGGAATAAAATACCACAAGGCAAGTTTATGCACGGTTTCAGCTTGGTGTTCAATTGACTCTGGCCCAAATTCAATCAACAAGCCTGTGGAGACCGATAACGCAATACCCAGATAAAATAGCCAATATACCCACGCTTGAAATTTTTCACGGCCGCTAGCCTGTTTACTGAATGCGCTAGGGTATTGTAAACCGCATTTTGCCATGTAGATAAACCGCAGCGACACAAAAACAGCCACCGCATAACCAAAATATAGGTGCCACTGGAACATCACATTACGGATACTTTTAGCAATGATGACGGCTTGTTTATCGCTGATGAGTAAATCAAGCGGCAATAGCCCTTGTTGGATCATCTCTGCCATATGATTTTTCTCCATCCAGCCTAAACGCAGTAAGATGGTTAACAGCATCACCAACATCGACAACGCAAGCCCCCAATGCAGAAGACGATGGATAGCAGGGAAATGGCTGTGAGTACTCATAAAAACCTCAGCGATTGAAAGTGAATGATTATTATAAGAGGTAAAACTTAACATTTGCTTATGCTAGATCATTGAGCGTTTCACCTTACCAAGCCAATGACATTCAATAACCTCGGTTCAAACACCTCGGTTCAAACACCTCAGTTCAA
>NZ_MCTV01000068.1:192684-221982 GCF_002874545.1 Shewanella sp. 10N.286.52.C2 | reverse complement strand
AAACACCTCAGTTCAAACACTAGTAAATCAGAGACATAAAAAAACCTGAATCACTTTGCAGTCATTCAGGTTTTGCTTAACTCACAGAAAATAATTTATTTTTTGCGGCTATTAATGTGGCTCATTGCGCGTTTACGGCGACGCTCTTGACTAATGGTTAGCTTTTCATGGCGGCCTTCAAATGGATTAGCTCCCTCTTGAAAGCGCATTTGAATTGGCGTACCCACAACTTTCAATGAACGACGGAAGTAGTTCATCATGTAGCGCTTGTATGAATCAGGTAACTTACTTACCTGATTACCATGCACCACAACGATTGGTGGGTTATAACCACCAGCATGGGCATACTTAAGCTTCACACGGCGACCATGTACTAATGGTGGCTGATGATCGTCTTGTGACATTTGCATAATGCGGGTCAGCATTGAAGTGCTTACGCGGCGCGTCGCACTGTCATAGGCTTCTTCAATCGACTCATATAAATGACCAACACCTGTGCCATGCAGCGCTGAAATAAAGTGAATGCGGGCAAAGTCGATAAAGCCTAAGCGGCGATCTAACTCACTTTTAACGCTTTCTTTAAATGCTTGGTCAAGACCATCCCATTTATTCACAGCAAGTACAATTGCACGACCAGCATTAAGCGCAAAACCAAGCAAACCAAGATCTTGCTCTGTAATACCGTCTTGAGCGTCGATCACTAACAAGACAACGTTAGAATCTTCAACTGCTTTCAGGGTTTTAATCACTGAAAACTTCTCAATAACTTCATGTACTTTCGCGCGGCGACGCACACCAGCAGTATCAATTAATACGTATTGACGACCTTCACGTTCCATTGGAATATAAATACTGTCACGAGTCGTACCTGGTGCATCATAAACAACCACACGCTCTTCACCTAAAATACGGTTAGTTAGCGTTGATTTACCTACGTTAGGCTTACCAATAATAGCAAGCTTAATCGGTAAGTTTTGCAGGCGCTCTTGTTCAGCTTCGGCTTCTTCTTCAGTGTACTCACGTACATCTTCAACTTCTTCACCGTCTTCTTGGCGAGTAATACCCATAGCTTCAGCATAAGGCGCTAAAGAGTATTCAATCATATTGGTAACACCGCGACCTTGCGCAGCTGCCATTTGATAAACTTCACCTAAACCTAATGACCAAAACTCAGCACAGGCTGAATCAGCATCAATACCATCAACTTTGTTAGCAACAACAAAAGTAGTTTTATCACGGCTACGTAAATGCTCAGCAATCGCTAAATCAGCTGCTGTTAAGCCTGCACGAGCATCAGTTAAAAATAGCACCACATCTGCTTCTTCAATCGCCGCTAGCGATTGTTCAGCCATCTTAGTTTCAATCCCTTCTTCAGTGCCATCGATACCACCAGTATCAACCACAATGAATTCATAACCAGCTAAAAACGCACGTCCATATTTACGGTCACGAGTTAAACCAGGAAAATCGGCGACAAGCGCATCTCTTGTGCGAGTAAGGCGATTAAATAAAGTTGACTTACCAACATTAGGTCGCCCCACAAGGGCCACTACAGGGATCATGATTTTGCCTCTAAAAACTTTAAAATAAAAAGCCCCCGGAACACACTTCCAGGGGCTCTAATAAGGTTTGCTATTCAATTTATGGCAGTACAATCGTCGCGATTTTGCCGCTACGACCTTGCACATAAATTTTATCTCCAACCACTACTGGTTGTGAGAATAAACCATCACTATCAACCTCAACACGTCCAGCGACTTCGCCAGAGTTGCGGTCAATAAAATGTAAGTAACCTTCAAAGTCACCTACAACAATATAAGAGCCTATAACGGCAGGTGAAGTTAAACTACGATTCATTAACGTAGAGTTACTCCATAATTCAAGACCGTTACGTCTATCTACTGAATAAATTCGGCTGTGGTCATCGACTAAGTATAGTCCAACCCCTGCTGTCGCTAATTCATTGAAGCTTGAATACTTACGCGTCCATACAACACGACCCGTTCTTAGCTCCATAGACACTAAGTTACCATTGTAACTTACCGCGTATAAATTATCGCCCAAAATTAACGGTGTCATGTCCACATCGGCCATACGAGTAAACTCGTTACCACCGGTTGGGTTAAATACCGCCTGCTCCCAAGCCACTTGTCCATTGTTTTTGACAATAACCGCTATTTTACCATCAGCAGTGCCAAGGAAGAAACCACCTGAATCATAAGCTGCTGAGCTAGTGCCGCGTAGCGTTAGATTTGGCAGTTGCATCTCATGGGTCCACAGTTTAGCACCGTCATCAATATCAAATGCTTCAAAGTTACCATCACTGGTATGCACGCCAACTGAATCTTCAGACACAGTTGGAGCCGATAACAGCTCACCGCTTGCAACTGCTGACCATACGGTCTCACCGGTTTGAGCATCTAATGCCACCAATAAACCAGACTCGCCGCCAATAAAGACTTTATTACGGCCAGCGGTAACGCCTGCGGCAATGCGTGCCTCTTTCGTTTTCGCCAGCTCAGTATGTTTAAATTCTGAAGCTAAGTCTTTACGCCAAGCCACTTTGCCTGTTGCTTCTTCAAAGGCGACGACCTCACCGTTGCGATCGGCCACATATACATGGTCATATCGAATAGCCGGTTTAAGTTGAGAGTAAAAGTCACCGACTCCGCCCCCAACCTTGGCATGCCAGTTTACTTCTGGAAAAACAGTTGCTTGAATTTCAGTTAGTTCAGTAACAACTTCTTCTTCATTATCATTTGAAGAACAAGCAGATAGCAATGCGACGCTTAAGCCCGCTGCTAGCAAAGTTTTGCATAAAGACTTCATTCGGCTAATTCCTTATGCCTTGTTTAAATTGTCTAGCTTCATTTGTAATGCAGGACTGGTTAACGAACCGCCGTTATCAACAGCAGCTTGGTAAGCTGAACGTGCACTATCCATGTCACCTTGACGCACAAGTAAATCGCCTTTTAACTCATCACGTTGAGCATTAAATGCTTCATCGGTAATTTGCTCTAATGTCGCAATTGCAGTGCCGATGTTACCTTGCTCTGCTTGCACGCGAGATAGACGTAACGTCGCTAAAGACTCTAAAGCAGCACCCGGTTTTGCAGCAATGATTTTAGTAAAAGCCGCTTCTGCTTTATCTAACTCGCCTGCATCGACAGCAGCTTTAGCTGACATGAGTTCAAGCAAGGCTTGGTAACCTTTTTGATCGTGCTGTGCACCAAACTCAGCGATAGCTGCTTGTACTGCACTGCTGTCGCTGTTAGCAGTAATGCGTTGAAATGCTTCTGATGCAGCTTCCGATTTTTCAATTTTTACGTCAGAGTAATAATTCCAACCGTACAATCCACCTAGACCTACGACTGCACCCACAATGATTGAGCTGCCGTAATCTTTCCAGAACTGCTTAATAGCATCTACTTGTTGTTCTTCTGTGCTATAAATTTCCACGCGCACTTCCCCTTTCTATTCAGTTCTGTTTTTTATTAGCTAAGGGCTAATATTAAAATAATGATTTTATCGTAGTCGCCAACTCTTCTCGGGCAACTAAAAGTTGTTCGTTCTTATTTCTCAGTGGCTTAATTGCAACTTGGTTATTGGCAATTTCGTTTTCACCAATGATCAGGGCGTACTGCGCACCGCTTTTATCAGCACGTTTCATCTGCTTTTTAAAGTTACCGCCGCCACAATGACTCATGACTTTAAGCGCTGGCAGGCTTTGACGCAACTCTTGGGCAATTTTAATTGCTTCAACTAAGCAGTTTTCGCCCATTGCCGTGACATAAACATCGACAACTGGCGCGACATCTTTATCAAGCTCAAGGGTTTGCAGTAGTAAGACAATACGCTCAAGTCCCATTGCAAAACCTACTGCAGGGGTATCTTTACCACCCAATTGACCAACCAGACCATCATAACGACCACCAGCAAGTACCGTTCCTTGAGAGCCTAAGCTATCCGTTACCCACTCAAAAACGGTGCGGTTATAGTAATCTAAACCACGCACAAGACGAGGATTAATTGTGTATTGGATGCCGACAGCGTCTAAGAGTTCACATAAGGTTGAAAAATGTGTTTTTGATTCTTCACCTAAATAATCCATTAACTCTGGCGCATCAGCTAGCAAGGCTTGAACCTGTGGCGATTTAGAATCCAATACTCGTAGCGGGTTTGAATACATACGGCGCTGTGAGTCTTCATCTAATTGCTCTTTGTGCTGCTCTAAAAATGCAATTAATGCATCACGGTAAGTAGCACGTTCAGCAGGATCACCTAAGGTATTAAGTTCCAGTTTAACGTGGTCTTTAATGCCAAATGAATCCCATAATCTTGCAGATAACATCAATACTTCCGCATCAATGTCCGCACTTGCAATGCCGTACACTTCAACACCAAATTGGTGGAATTGACGGTAACGACCTTTTTGAGGACGTTCATGACGGAACATAGGTCCCATGTACCATAAACGTTGCTCTTGGTTGTAAAGTAAACCATGCTCATTTCCCGCACGAACAGTCGATGCTGTGCCTTCTGGGCGCAATGTTAAACTGTCTTCATTGCGATCAGCAAAGGTATACATTTCTTTTTCAACGATATCGGTGACTTCACCAATTGAGCGCTTGAATAAATCAGTACTTTCAACAATAGGAGTACGGATTTCACTGTAACCATAGGCACTAACAGTAGAGCGAATAACCGCTTCGACTTGTTGCCATAAAGGGCTTTGAGTTGGCAGAATGTCGTTCATTCCACGGATTGCTTGGATCTGTTTTGCCACGTTTAATTCGCCTAATTTTTAGCTAATTAATTAATCATATGCCTTACACAAAAAAACACCTACCACTGCTGGTAAGTGTGTTTTTATCTAAAACTAACTTATTCTGTTGCGTCTTTGATATCGATTCGGTTTTGCATTATCGCTGCTTTTGCGCGAATTTTTGCTTCCAGTGAATCCACTATATTGTTGTTATCAAAGCGCTCTTTTTGACGTTTACCGTCATCATAATAACCACTTTTTCCGTGGCTACCGGTTAAACCAATATCTGAAACTAACGCTTCACCTGGGCCATTGACCACACAGCCGATAATCGACACATCCATTGGGGTGGTGATATCTTCAAGGCGCATTTCTAACGCATTGACAGTGTTAATCACATCAAACTCTTGGCGTGAACAAGACGGACAGGCAATAAAGTTAATGCCGCGGCTGCGAATACGTAATGATTTTAAGATATCAAAACCGACTTTAATTTCTTCGACTGGATCTGCCGCTAATGAGATACGTAAAGTATCACCAATACCTTCAGCCAGTAACATGCCTAAGCCCACTGCTGATTTAACCGAACCCGCACGAGCGCCGCCTGCTTCAGTAATGCCTAAATGCAATGGCTGCTTAATTTGCTTGGCGAGTAAACGGTATGATTCAACCGCTAAAAATACGTCTGAAGCTTTTACACTGACTTTAAACTGGTCGAAGTTTAGACGGTCTAAAATATCCACATGACGCATGGCTGATTCAAGCAATGCTTCTGGTGTTGGCTCATGATACTTGTCCATCAGATCTTTTTCTAATGAACCGCCATTAACACCAATGCGAATTGGAATATTTTTATCACGCGCGCATTCAACTACATTGCGAATACGTTCTTCATTACCAATGTTGCCGGGGTTAATCCGCAAACAATCAACACCGTATTCAGCCACTTTAAGTGCGATACGGTAATCAAAATGAATATCGGCAACTAAAGGCACACTAACGCGCTGCTTGATAAGCTTAAACGCTTCAGCGGCATCCATTGTTGGTACTGAGACTCGCACTATGTCTGCACCGACTTTTTCAAGGGCCAAAATTTGTGCAACTGTGGCGTCGACATCAGTGGTTTTAGTATTTGTCATCGATTGCACCGCAATTGGTGCACCATCGCCGATCGGAACATCCCCTACATAAATGCGGCTAGAAGGACGGCGGATGATTGGAGATTCGTTATACATAATCTGTTGCTCTACTACTTACCAAAATTGAGTTAACACTAAGCTTTAAAGACTAGGCTTTAGGCAGGGTTAACTTGGCCACACGGTCAGAAAACTCAGCAAGGCTGACATTTTCATTATTAAAGCTCATGGTGACAACTTGCGGCGCACCCAATATCACTTTAAAAGGTGCCTTGCCGGTGACTTCAACGACTCTAGCTGAGCCCTTAACGCCATCAACCAATGTTTTACCATCGGCATCGATAATGTTAACCCAGCAATCATCACTAAAGCTAAGCGATATAGTATCAGTTTCAATCACATCAGCAGTGGTTACTGCAGTATCAACTGCAGCTGTTATTGCTGGTGACACAGCAACAGAGTCAAGTGTGTCAGTCGCCGTTGCTGGCTTAATAACACGGTTACTCTCCTGAACATTACTGCTCACTTGAACTGCGTCATCGTTTTGACTTTGTGCTGAGATTACCTTGCTGGCAACGGGTTCCCGATAAGCCAGTTTAGGATCGATTTCTGGCTCTAATAAGTCTTGTGTTTGCTGCGCCACATTAGCAGCTGCGACTTCTTCTGCTGTCGGCTTTGATAAATCAACTCCCGTTAGCATTGAGTCTTTTTGTACCCACCACAACAATAATAGCGCAAGTAATATCGCTACGATGAGATAAGTAACTAAGGTGAGACGGCTGTCACGGGCTTCGCGGGTAGTTTTGCGAGAAAAGCTTTGCATAGCAGCAGTTTCATCAGGAAGTTGCTGGGCTAAACATTGTTGAACGGCATTAACATCTGCTTCAACGTACTTGGCAAAGTTTTTAGCGTAGCCGCGGGCATAGGTTGCTGAAGCAATATTATCAAAAATATCATTTTCAATATCTTCAATAACACTGGGACGCAAATGCAGCTGTAATGCCACAGCATCTATCGAGACACCCTTTTTTTCGCGGGCAGTGCGTAGCAGCATACCCGCTGTTGAAACAGTTTCGAGTAATTCAGCTTGCTCGAGATTATTATCTGTTTCTATCTCTGTAATTTTATTTGTCATTAATGCAAATTAGCCCTGTATTCTTTCGCTTGTTCTGAAGCAGGATATTTGGCAATTAAAGTAATTCCGTAGCGTTTTACCGCTTCATCATCCGCTAACTCACGGGAAATTTTAATACCTAATGCTAAGCTTTCTGGTGTTTGTTGTGCCACACGGTGAAGACGCGTTAAATTCGCTTTAGCGGCTTGATAATCATTTTCTACTATCGCAAGCTCAATCAATTCTTTCAAGGTTGATTGTCGTCTTGGATCATATCGCAGCGCATCTTCAAAATAGCCCTTGGCTTTTTCGGTGTCACCTGCAGACATACTACACACGCCTAAGTTTTCGTAGCTTGAAGCGGTGCGAGTGTATTGTTTGGTTTCAATCGCGGCTAATAGCATTTCTTCAGCTTGTGCGAATTTATCTTGCTGGCAAAGAAACACGCCAAAGTTATTTTTCGCATCACCACCTGCATCTGGCGCGGCAATGGCTTTACGGTAAGCCGCCTCTGTACGTACAGTATCACCTACCGTTTGGTAATAATACGCCATCGCGATATGCACTGAACTTAACTGCGGTGCATATTCAACCGCACGATTTAAATTAAATTTAGCTTGTTCAATATTGCCTCGATTTAAATAAGTCAGTCCCAGCTGCATTCGCTCAATAGCTGCGGCTTGCTTATCTAAGGTTCTTTCGGCAACAGGAATATCAGTACCGCTATAAGTTCGCTCAGTGACACAACCCGTTAGAGGTAATGCCATCGCGACTACAATCAAAAACTTTGGCAATCCATGCATATTCCAACGCCTATTAATCTATACAAACAATGAGTTAATCCATTGTGACCGAAATCTGATTTTGTTGCATTTGTTTTTTTGCTAAACGTTTAGTGCGATCACGAATATCACCGGCTAATTGTCCACAAGCCGCATCAATATCATCACCACGGGTTTTACGCACAATAACCGTTAAGCCGTATTCCATTAATACTTTAGAAAAACGGTCAATTCTAGAATTAGAAGAGCGACCATATGGCGAACCAGGATAAGGATTAAACGGAATTAAGTTAATCTTACACGGCGTGTCTTTCATTAGCTTGGCTAATTCATGGGCTTGATCTGTACTGTCATTGATATGATCAAGCATCACGTATTCGACTGTAACACGTCCGCGGTTAGCATTGGACTTTTCTAGGTAACGACGAATCCCAGCTAAAAATTCTTCTAGCGGGTATTTCTTGTTTACCGGCACCAATACATCACGCAGCTCATCATTTGGCGCATGAATACTCACCGCTAAAGCCACATCGATCACGTCACCTAATTTGTCTAACGCAGGCACGACACCTGAAGTCGATAAGGTCACACGACGCTTAGACAGACTAAAACCAAAGTCATCTAACATGATGTCCATTGCAGGGATCACATTAGCTAAGTTTAATAGTGGCTCACCCATTCCCATCATAACAACGTTAGTGATTGGACGATCGCCAGTGTCTTTATGGAAACCTAAAAATTCTGATACACGCCATACTTGACCGATGATTTCAGCCACTGAGAGGTTACGGTTGAAGCCTTGCTGCCCTGTTGAGCAGAAAGTACATTCCAATGCACAGCCCACTTGTGATGATACACACAGGGTTGCACGGTCTTCTTCAGGGATGTAAACAGTCTCGACTTCTTGGCCTTGACCAACATTGATCGCAAACTTAATGGTCCCATCAGATGACTTTTGAAAGCTAGCAATCTCAGGGGCAACAATTTCACACTTTCGAGCTAACTTAGCGCGCAGTGCCTTGTTAATATTGTTCATTTCTTCGAAGTCGCTAACACCAAAGTGATAAAGCCATTTCATCAATTGATCGGCTCGGAACGGTTTTTCGCCCATTTCTGCGAATAGCGCTCTCATCGATTTTCGATCAAGATCCAATAAATTGATCTTTTTTTCACTCATGTTGTGTAACCTCAAAAAACCTAAAACTTGCTTGCGGGCGGCGAATTATACAGATCCTAACAAAATTTGGCTATAGAAGTAGCAACAAAGCTTAGAGACTATGCTAGAATTTCCTCGGACTAATATTGGTCTGCCATTTGGAGGTGTAATTCCACCTTTATGATAACCCTTATCATTATAGTATTTATCGCCATTGCAATCTCTTTTCTTTGTAGTGTATTTGAGGCGGTACTACTGTCTGTTACGCCTAGTTATATTGCCACTTTGGCTAAAACGAATCGTAAAGCTGCCGATCGGCTTAATAAACAGAAAGAAAACGTGGAATCACCACTGGTTTCTATCCTGACTCTCAACACCATTTCCCATACCGTAGGCGCAGCTGTTGCTGGTGCTCAAGCGGCAAAGGTCTTTGGCGATGAAATGCTAGGGGTATTTTCCGGGGTACTGACCTTTCTCATCTTATTTTTCTCAGAAATCATTCCTAAAACCTTAGGTGCAAACTATTGGCGTTCATTAGCGCCATCAGTGTCGCTAGTTTTAGTGTGGTTAGAGCGTATTACCAAACCACTAATCTGGATGTCTTCAAAAGTCACCAAATTAATGGGTAAAGGCGACGAAGGGCAGTATATTCGTCAAGAAATGAGTGCGATGGCCGAAATTGGGCGACAATCAGGTGAACTTGATAAACAAGAGTCTGCCATTTTAACGCAAATGTTATCGGTTAAAGAAATGCCCGTTTCAGCGATTATGACACCGCGAACCGTGATGTTTAAATTACCGGTGACTCTGACCCAAGGGCAATTTGTGCAGCAGTTTTTAGCTAAACCCTTTACCCGTATTCCTGTATATGAAGACGACCCTGATAATATTATTGGTTATGTTAACCGTAATAATATCATTCAAGCAGAACGTTACACCCAGAAAGAATCCATTGGTGTATTGAAGAAAAACCTGCTGGTTATTCCTGAAACCGCCAAGATTTTACCGATATTTGAATTGATGATTAAGCGAAATACTAAAATCGCTATGATTGTCGATGAGTATGGTTCTGGTGAAGGTATTGTCACCTTAGAAGATATTGTTGAGTCTTTACTGGGACTAGAAATTGTCGATTCAAACGATCCTGTCACCGATATGCAGCAATTAGCGCGTAAATTGTGGAGTAGCCGCATGAAGCATAAAGGCATTGTATTATCTGATGACGGTGAGTTTACCAAGCAATCTCAAACCCCACCGCAATAATACTCTAGCTTTATAGCTATAGATTTAAGGGAGCTTAAGCTCCCTTTTTAATTTAGTTAATATAACCACAGCCTTGGTTTAACGGCTATGCATTAGCAGCAACTAAAGTAAACAACGACTAAAGTAAACAGCTACAAAAATCAGTCACCCATTAAGTTCATTAAACGCCGGATCAGGAACAGCCTCCTTTTTCTGTATTAGAGTAAAAGATGCCCAATAACTATCGCCTTAGCCTTGCTCATATTAACGATACTCATTCTAATTTTGAGCCTAGCAGTGTTCAATTTTCCTTATCGGTCGAGCAACAGCATTATCACGTCAACACGAAAACAGGTGGCTACGCCCGTTTAGGCCATCAAATTGAATCAGCAAGGCAACAAGCTGCTCAACATAACCATGAGTTTTTGTTTTTGCATGGCGGCGATAGCTTTCAAGGCACCTTATATTTTAGAGAATTTCAAGGCGCGGCTAACGCGCACCTACTCAATATGCTCAAACCCGATGCTATGGTGTTAGGTAATCATGAAATAGATGCAGGTAATAGCCCAGTACTGGCTTTTTTAAATCGTATCGAATTTCCGGTGTTAGCTGGCAATATGGATCTCAGCCAAGAGTTAACCGATAAAGAAGGCCGCCTAAGTGGTCACCCTATGCTTTATGATTACGACAATCAGACCCAATGTGCCAAGGTGCTAGTTAAGCCGTTTTATGATACTCACATCGCCATTGTCGGGATTACGCTGGATCAGATGCCGCTGATTGCTCGCCCCGATCCTGATACCCATTTTATCAATGCCATTGACACGACGGCTAATACCATTGCCAGTCTGCAGCAGCAAGGCATACAGCATATTATTGTCCTCAGCCATTTAGGGCTAGATCAAGACCGAGAGTTAGCAGAAAAAGTATCTGGGATCAGCGTCATAGTTGGTGGGCACTCACATACCTTACAAGGTCAATTCGATGAACTAGGTCTTAGCCACACTCCCTATGCTGAGCGGGTAAATAACACCCCTATCATCCATGCCAGTAAATACGCTGAAGTCTTAGGCTTAGCTAATATCACTTTTGATCGCTCTGGCGCCTGTATTGCCATAAATGGTAATAACTACTTTATGATTGATGATGAATTAGAAGTGCTGTTTAATCCTAAGCAAGATAATCAGCTTACTAACCTCAATACTTTGCCCACAGAGCAGCAAATAAATAGCGTAAAAACCAAGCTTATCAGCCACCCTGCTATCCGTGGTGATCAGGCCTGTGAAAGCATTCATAACACTATAATGGAGCAATACCGCCCAGCGCTAAATGCGCTAGAAGAGCAAGTGCTTGCTTACATACCCCATGATTTCATACATACCCGTTTACCCAGTAAGCACTTTCCCCATGGCAGTGAAATTGCCCCTTGGGTTTGTAGAAGTATGTTTAAAGCCACTAAGCATTCAGGTGAAAAACTCGATTTTGCCTTACATAATGCCGGTGGCGTTCGGCAGTCATTAAATAAAGGCAGCTTATCAATGGCGGATGTATTAGGGCGGATTTTGCCTTTTGAGTTGCCATTAGTGAAATATCAAATTCAAGGCAAATACCTTTATGAAGTGCTGGAGTCGGCCATTAATGCCGCCACCAATAATGGGGTAACTGGCACTGGCGCTGGTAGCTTCCCCTACACTTATGGTATCCGCTATTTCTATGATGGCA
Organism: Shewanella sp. 10N.286.52.C2; assembly: GCF_002874545.1. Taxonomy (NCBI): domain Bacteria; kingdom Pseudomonadati; phylum Pseudomonadota; class Gammaproteobacteria; order Alteromonadales; family Shewanellaceae; genus Shewanella; species Shewanella sp. 10N.286.52.C2. The sequence goes on along the minus strand of NZ_MCTV01000068.1, from coordinate 210,065 downwards.
CCTTAGCGATGCATCAACGTATTACCTCCGTTGAGTTATATCAAGACGGTTTATGGTCGGCAATTGATCCTGAAAAGCTCTATATTGGGGTGTCTTCGGCCTATACCGCCTTAGGTAAAGAAGGTTATGACGCATTACTAAAAGCCCATTGGCAACAAGACTTAGATACCATGACGTTACCTGAAGCCTTTGTTGATTTTGTTACCCAGCATGGAAACTTAATCGAAAACCCATTACAGCCTAATGTTTACTATATTAGTCACAGGTAATGTTGAGTTTAAATTTTGCCTTGTGTAGTAATTTAGTATTCACAAATCTGCCGCGGATCACAGACCCTGTGTGCGCTTCATGATTTAATAAACTATCTTTATGTAGATTCATGACCTGAATCATTGCAAAATTTAGCCTAATCAAATAGGGAACGTATTCATGAAAGCAAAACTGATCAAATTAGCTGCAGCAGCCACATTAGCATTAGGCGTATCATCAGCATGGGCTGCTGGTATTATGCACCAAGGTGAAGTAGTAGAAACGATGAACAGCGGTGGTTACACCTATGTTCAAGTTAAAGCAGAAGATAAAACTTTTTGGGCTGCTGGCCCACAAGTTGCGCTCACTAAAGGTGACACTGTGATCATGAATGAGCAAATGTGGATGCAAGATTTCACCAGCAGCACATTAAACAAAACCTTTGATAAATTATTATTTGTTGGCAAAATCGAGAAAAAATAACTCGCTTTAGCAATAAATACCCCATAATCGGCTAATTCTCATTAGCCGATTTTTTATCTGATATCAAGCAGCCATGACTCAAGCAGCGCAATATTCAATTATCACCTTCAGGCCTGCTTTTGCTCAGCAAGTCAGTGAGCTAGTTCATCAAAGTGTTCGACAAATCTCACACCGACGATACTCTCAAGCCCAGTTAGCCGCATGGTCAACTAAACCGCGCTCAGCAAAACATTGGCAATTACGGCTGACGCGATCGCAATCTTGGTTAATGCTGGCAACAAACAAAGCCGATACTTTAGCAAGTCAGCAGCCAAAGGTTATTGGGGTTATCAATGTCGAAACCCATTTTAAAAGCCGCGGTTATATTGATAGTTTGTATATCGCCCCCGCCTATCAGCAACAAGGGCTAGCATGTCAGCTTTATGAAACCTTAGAAAAGTGGGCTCTCAGCCAAGGCTACGCAGAATTGAATGTTGATGCGTCATACTTATCAAAAGCATTTTTCATCAAGCAAGGGTTTACACTGATCCAGCCAAGCTACCAAATCAGTCAACAGCAGGTGATTAATAGTTTCTATTTAAGCAAGCCGCTCACTTAAATCTTAATCCTCAGCAGCACAAGGCAAGATATCAACTGATAAAGACAAGTCTTACAAACACGTTAACCAGTGGATTTACTTTGTTAATAACGGCTGCAGCATCTGCTCTAAACCATTAAGTTTTACTTCATACATCAATGCCAATTGCTCGCCTAACTTCCCCTCAGGAAAACCTTTACTATGAAACCACACCAGGTATGGCTCGGGTAATTCCAGTAACTTTCGTCCAGCATATTTACCAAATGGCATGGTTTGGTTAATGGCTTCTAATAATAATTTCTCATTCATAGTGTCAAAGTCTTTTTGTTCAGGAGATTTAGTTAACAATAGCAATATAACATTTTGGAATAGCGATAAATACAAAAGCAAAGTTTAGTTATAGATAAGAGTCATTTACATTTAGCGGTTGGCAACACTAGCCACTTTTCTGGTCATTGATTTATTAAATAATCAACTTAAGTAATTCAATTTATTGATAAATTCTAGTGCATACCTCATAAGGTTAACACAGTCAAAAAATCGCCATTAGCCGCTATTTTGTCAAAAAACAAACGCCTGTCAAAGCCACTAAAACCGTCAATTTATAGCACATTGACGACCAAGTCATAGCAACATAAAGTTAATAACAAGTACAACATAAAGCGTCAACGAAAAATCAACCTTTTATAACCAAGCGAATCAATAATGATTGACAATCCAATGGCGTTATACCACATCAGGAGATGTTTTGATGATTATCTTAGTCGGTGGTGAAAAAGGCGGTAGTGGTAAAAGCTGCTTAGCCCAAAATATCGCAGTATTTCTCGCTAAAGAAGCCACAGCCAGTATTATCATGGTCGATTGCGACCCGCAAAGAACCACATCAGATTGGATCCAAGCGCGCAATAACAACCCTGAATTACCAGCAATAAATTGCGTCCAATTGTACGGAAAAATCCGTAACGACTTACTCAGTCTTGAGAAACATTATGATTATGTACTCGTTGACTGCGGCGGCCAAGACAATTTAGCCCTGCGCGCTACATTATCAGTGGCCTCTCACGCCTTAATGCCCCTAAGACCCAAGCGTAGAGACCTAAAAACGGTCAGTCACATGGATGATATTGTCGCTACCTGCAAAATGATTAATCCCACCATGAAAGCCTCTTTTGTGGTAACTCAGTGTCCAAGTTTGCCTAACCAAGCAGGTCGAATACTCGAAGCTAAAGAGGTATGTAAAACTTACGATATTAACGTGCTTGATGCGATTACTTACAGCCGAAATATTTATGACGACAGTGAAGAGTCTGGCTTGTCAGTCATTGAAATAGACCCCAATGGAAAAGCCGCGGTTGAAATCCGTAATATTGCTTGTGAATTGCTAGAAGTAAGCGATGCCAAACAGCTAATCAGGCAGCGAAATAATAACGATAATGTAACGCAATTAGGGGGAAGTTATGGGCCTGGCCGATCTGAAGAAAACCGTTACGCCATGTAGTACGCCTTTTTTGCCGCAAATGTCAGTTGATGACTTTATTGAGGCAGCAAATCTTTACGCTATGGGCAAACCACAGCAGTCGAGCGCCTGTAAAAATGCAGATTCAAACCAACAGGCGATGCAGCAACTATGGGAATTAACCACCCAAGCTGAAGCGAATGAACCCATAAATGAAAAACCTAAACCATTTAGACGGGCAACATTTACCTTAAGTGAAGCGGCAATTGAGCAATTAAACAGCTTAAGTCAAAGCAGCCAATCGGCAAAGTCAAAGTTAATTAGAATATTGATTAAACAGCATTTTTCATTATCACTTGAAGAACAACAGCAAATAGAGCAACGACTGCAAATACGTTAAATCAACTATAAAAATAAACTCCCTCCCCTTCTTTCTGGCAGCAACCTTGGTTGTTTGCCAGTTTTTTTGTCTCAATAAAAATCAGCCACTTGAATTTGGCGCAAATTCACCCAATAACATAATGACAAGCTAATATAATCTGGGAGAGCTGAATGTTTGCAGTGTTTTTACTTGTCACCGTTGCGGTAACTGCCATCGCGTTGATTATGACTAAGTCTCAACGCACTGAAAAGCGCAGGCAACAGCTTATGACAAGGCCTTTCCCTAAAGCATGGCGGCAAATCCTTAAGCGTCGCTTACCCTATTTTCATGCATTGCCCACAGATCTGCAGCTACAACTAAAAAAGTTAATCCAGATTTTTATTGATGAAAAACAATTTGTCGGCTGTGATGGCTTCAACATTACCGACGAAGTAAGAGTGACCATTGCCGCGCAAGCCTGCTTGTTATTACTCAATCGAAAAACCAATTTTTACCCCAAGTTAAAACAAATTTTAGTGTATCCCTATGCGTTTATTGTTGAGAAAAATAACACCGACTTTGCCGGCGTATCCTCTAATGAACGTAATGTGTTACTGGGAGAGTCCTGGGGTAATGGCAAGATCATCTTGTCGTGGAAAAGTACTTTGGACGGCGCTGCAGCGCCATTTGATGGTCAAAATGTGGTTATTCATGAGTTTGCTCATCAGCTAGATCAGGAAAACGGCAATGCCAATGGCGCACCGCCATTAAAAGAGTTCACCGATTATGCCACTTGGTCAGCAACACTCGGTCGTGAGTTTAAAGCGCTGCAATATTGTGCCCAGCATCAATTACCCTCGCTGTTTAACTACTATGGTGCGACCAATCCTGCTGAGTTTTTTGCCGTCATTAGTGAAACCTTTTTCGAGAAACCGTTAGCGTTTTACCAACAGCATCAATTGCTTTATAAAGAACTGAGTCAGTTTTATCAGCTAGACCCAATCAATTGGCATTAAGATCAGCATTTAGCAGACAAGGAATTTTCATGCACAAAGCCATCTTAAGATTATTATTAACCACTAGTTTATGTTTAATGTCTTCTTTACCCCTAGCAGCTCAAGAGGCACTCTCTGACGAGTCAAAGCAACAAGCTAATAGCATTCTCGACCAACTACACCAAAATGCCAGCCAGGCGAACTGGGACAGTTACTTTTCGCTATATCACCAGCAAGCGGTGTTTTTAGGCACTGATGCCACAGAGCGCTGGGATATGCAACAATTTGCCGGTTATGCCAGACCTACAGATGGTTGGCATTATGAAGTCAGCTCACGCCAGCTACTGCAGTTTGATAACACCATTGTTTTTGATGAATTACTTGAAAGCGCCAGTTATGGTCTATGTCGCGGTACAGGTGCACTACAATTAACTGATGATGGCTGGAAAATTATTCAATATCATTTAAGTATTGCAGTGCCTAACGACAATGCCAAAGCCGTGGCGCAGTTGATAGGCGCAAAGAAACAAGCTAAATAACCTCTATCGATAAGTTAATATTGATTAAAAACCTAAGCCAGCAACTTAGCTACGCTGGCTTTGCTTACTTGAGCGCTTAAGCCAAACAATCGATTAGTTTCTCAAGATATGAGTTTAACGAGCTATCAGTCAAAAAAGTCCATAAGCAAAAGAATACAGCAACAAAACTCCCCCCTATTAGTGTCTATGTTATTTACTCTAGCATTAGGTGCCTTCGATAATGACTCACTAATCCTTTAGCCGCTTTGGATTGATATTAATCAATAACATAACTAGAAGGTTTAACTGAATCAGCTGTGATTTCGCTATAAATTTTAAGCAAAAAAAACGGCTCATAAGAGCCGCAACACAAGCAAATGGTTGAAAACTTACTGGGTAGGAAGTAAAAATCCTCGCATTAAGAACGACAACTAGCTTGCGCTAAAATTCCAAATACTGGATAAAACCCGATGTAGCCTGTAGGTGAACTACATCGGGGGACATCAGCTGCATGGCAGCTAAACTGTTACAGAAGTGGTATTAAAACAGCTCTTCTTCGGTAAAGCCGGTCAATGCCGTCACTGAAGATTAACCGCCTTGAATACAGCTTGTCACTTGGTCAAAGTAACCTGTGCCCACTTCTTGTTGATGCGACACGAATCTATAACCTTTCTCAGCCGCTATAAATTAAACTTTTGTAATACGTCTACTGAATTTAAGCTGTTAATAACTCATAACCCGGTAGTGTTAAGAAATCGACCAACTCATCAGAGGTGGTAATTTCCTCAAACAGACTGGCCGCTTTAGTAAACTGACCACTGGTAAACCTTTGCTGCCCTAGCTCTTGCTCGACATTAATTAGCTCTTCAGCCAGCATGGTTTTGAATAAGTCTTTAGTGACTAACTTGCCATTAGAAAGTGACTTTTCATGTTGGATCCACTGCCAGATCGAGGTGCGTGAGATTTCTGCTGTAGCGGCATCTTCCATCAATCCGTAGATAGGAACGCAACCATTACCTTGGATCCACGCTTCGATATATTGCACTGCGATACGAATGTTTAAACGCATGCCCGCTTCGGTACGTTCACCATCACAAGGTGTCAGCAGCTCTTCGGCTAATATCGGTGCATCGACATCACGGGTAATGTGCAACTGGTTAGTTCCGGCGCCAATATAATCATTGAAAATCGCCATGGCGGTATCGGCTAAACCAGGGTGTGCCACCCAAGTACCGTCATGTCCATTACGCGCTTCAAGCTCTTTATCACCTTTTACTTTTTGCAAAATAATTTCATTTTCTTCGGCTGTTTTAGCCGGAATTAATGCTGCCATGCCGCCCATAGCTAATGCGCCACGCTTGTGACAGGTTTTAATCAGTAGACGTGAATAAGCACTTAAAAAAGGCGTATCCATAGTGACTGCTTGGCGATCTGGTAAAACACGGTCAGCATGTTTGTTCAAGGTTTTGATATAGCTGAAAATGTAATCCCAGCGGCCACAATTTAATGCCACAATATTTGAACGTAGTTCATATAAAATCTCGTCCATTTCGAATACTGCCGGCAGCGTTTCAATTAGGCAGGTACATTTTATTGTGCCTGGCTTTAAACAAAAACGTTCTTCAACGAATGCGAACACTTTTGCCCACCAGCGCGCTTCAACATGACTTTCAAGCTTAGGAAGATAAAAGTAAGGGCCGCTGCCATTAGCTAATAATTGATGGTAGTTGTGATAAAAATACATCGCGAAGTCGAACAGACCACCTGGAATAGACTCGCCCTTGAACTCAACGTGCTTTTCTTTAAGGTGTAATCCACGTACTCGACAGATAAGTACTGCAGGATCTTCATCTAAACTGTAATGTTTGCCTGTTGCCTCAGCAGTAAAGCTAATATCGCCTCGCACTGCATCACGTAAGTTAATTTGACCTTGAACGACTTTTTCCCAGCTTGGTGCTAGTGAGTCTTCAAAATCTGCCATGAATACTTTTACGTTGGCATTCAGCGCATTAATAATCATTTTGCGATCTACGGGGCCAGTAATTTCAACTCTACGGTCAGTAAGATCTTCAGGTATCCCTCTAATCGCCCACTCACCATCTCGAATAGCGCGGGTTTCAGGTAAGAAGCCAGGTAATTGACCATCATCAATGCGTTGCTGCTTTAATTTTCGCTGTGATAGCAACTCAGGAACTTCAGCAGCAAAAGCACCACATAAACTAGCCAATAATGACAGTGAGCCATCATTGAAGATAACCTCTTGGCCAGGGACTTCTGGGCCAATCAAAGCAAGCTCTGAGCTTGTTGGTAAATCAGTTTCAGCACTTGGCTGTGATTTAGCATATTTAGCCATTAGTTGTTCTGCTGTCATATTTAGCCCCTTGAGCAATAATTCGTTTTTAAAAGTTAAATGGTGGTCAGTAAGCGTATTTATCTGTACACCTCTATCAGTGTTTATAAACAGACAACTTACTTCCACATATCTAAAAACAAACCCTGCTACTTTTTAACCATCAAATGTTTGTTTCGTACTAAAACCTAACCAGAAACGTTTGCATTTGCAACAACCAAATAACATCCTCAACAAGCCAAACAGCAACCTAATAATTGGTAACACCAACAGCAAAAACACAACAAGACACTGATTTAAAACAGATAAAAATTAAAACAACATTTAATTGGTTTTAGTTGGTAACTTGTCCAACCAATTTACCAACAGCACAAAAAGGTAATTACACAAGTACTTTAATTACATATCGCAAATAATTATGTACAGCCTTAAGGCAGTTTTCTACTAAAGTAGAAATAGCATTTTGTTTTGAACATACCCTGAAGTAAAGCCATTAAAATAATTAAAATCATTGAGTTATAATATGCTTAATCACAACCAAATTTAAACAACTGTTTTAATTTGACGTTTACGTAAACAAAATAGGCTGTATAGAATATATACTCTAGACTGGTGGAGTTGTAACCGGATCAACATCACAAAAGTTATTGGTTTAGTCGAAAAAAAATGCATCTTTTTTTATAAAAAGTTAAAAACAGTCACAATTTAAAGCATTTTTGCACTAAGGAAGGTCAAAGCTTGCAAATACAGAAGCCATATTGGTGCAGATAAAAACGCCCAAAGCAGGTAGCTATGATAAATAAACCACTTTATTTCGACCTTCAGATTTTGCTTTATATAAGGCTGTATCTGCACGGTTAATGATGGGATCAAGGCTTAGATCATCTGCCGTTATTTGGCTAACCCCAAAACTTGCGGTAATTGTAAATTGATGACCAGAAAAACGAGTATCAATCGACTCAATATCAAATCGTATTTTTTTCGCTAACTCAACTGCTAATTCAATTGTGGTAAAAGGCATAAAAATAGCAAACTCTTCACCACCCATTCGACTGACGATATCTGTACTACGGGTATTCGCCGTTATCACCTCAGCAACCTTTTTCAGTGCCCAATCCCCAGTGCCGTGGCCAAAGGTGTCGTTAATCTGTTTAAAAAAGTCTAAATCAATCACTATAACGCTATATTGTCCGCCACGGGCAAGCACTTGGACAAATTCATCTTCGGCTTTTTCTTCGCCAGTACCACGATTTAACAAGCCGGTGAGTAAATCAATTTGAGCTTGTTTACGAAATTGATTTCTTTGCATCCATGCGGTGGCAAGCAACAAACTCAAAAATGCTACCGTGCCCGTCAAGACGGTAGAAAACATAAACGAAGCGCTTTTTTCGTTATTCATAATGCTGCGCTCTTTCGCTAGCATTTCTTGATCTTGTGCCAGTTTATTTAACTGGCGAGTCTTTTCTGCATTATCGAATTTTGCAACTTGGTATGCCGTTTCTTTGACCTTTTTATCATTAATTAACAGCATCCCTATGGCATGGGCTTGCACATGATATTGATAAGCAACTTTAAATTGACCACGTTTACTGGCCACCATTGAAAGCACATTATAAGCACGCTGCTTAGCCTTATAATTATTAGGCTCGTTAGTCAGTTTATCGACCAATTCGGCATACTCAACCGCCTGTTGAAATTGTTGTAACTGAAAATAAACTTCACTTAAATAAGCGTAAATATTATTAATTTCTAACTCAAAATTAAACGGTTGATAAGCTGCTAACGCTTTAAGAAATAACACTTCTGCGGTTTGATAATGATGGTGTTCAAACTCAACTATAGCCTTGCCTTTAATGGCCATAGCTGCAATTAACGGGAAATTATTTTGCTGACAATAATCTTGGGTATCTGCAAATAATTGTAATTGTTCTAGATAAGGGATTTGGTTCAATGATAATTGCGCTGCAGATGTCAGTACCATGGCATAGCAATGGGATTTGCTATCTTGGCCTTTATTTAACATAAAAACAATCTTCGAAAGCCTAAGTACCTCGTCATATTTATCTAAATCTAGATAGGTATTCATTAGCCTGACATAGGAACTGATTTTAATCGAGTTATCTTGAAAGCTGTCAATGCGTGCTAGGCTTTTCTCCAGTAGGCTAAAAGCATCTTCATAGCGCTTTAAAGGAATACTAGCAGAAATTTTATAAGCATAAATATTCGTTAATTGCTCATCGTTCGGGTTGAGTAATAGAGTCTTATCTAAAGTCTGTAAGGCACTTTCATATTTTCCGGCAAGAATAAGCCGTACCGACTCAAAAATATAAAGCCTTATTTTTTGCGCTCGACTTAGACTATCAAACAAACCAAACAGTTCATTAATGCTGGCGCTAGAGGTATCAATATCTTTAAGTATTGATACATCTAGCAGATCTAATTTTTGGTCAATATCGTCAGCGCTGACGTCATCGGCACTCACTGCTGCGCAGAAAATGAATAACGTGGAGCAAAGTAACCGATTAAGCGCTTTTAGCATGAGGCTAAGATTACGATAAGTGATGGACGAGTAAAATTGATTTCAGTTCAACATCACCCACCAAGGATTTAACTTGCGCCATATCCCCTGACATCACAGCGTCAATGTCTTTATCTGATAAACCATTGGCCTGCATAACGCCGCGAGGATCTTTCTTATAAGCCTCTAACAACTTGGCATCTGAGCTTAATTGAGTAAAAAACTCGGTTAAATTTGACATGTTATTTCCTTATTTGTCTTCAAGGTTGTTATCACTATTGATTAGTACAGCTATCAAGCGCGGTTATTGTCCACAATAACCCGTATTCTGTTAACCAATATCATTGGCATTAATCCCTAATTTTTTCATCATCAGCTGATTTAACTTCAGCGGCATTGAAGGTGGGATTAATAAAGTACTGATCATACTTAACGGCGCAAACGGCAAATCCTTTAAAGGAATTTGGTCAATTCTTGGAGATTGAATTGGCAAGTTTGCCGCTTCATATATAATAACTTGGTGATCAAGTGGGTACCATTGGCTTAAGTGATCAACCAAAACCTCCAAGCGGTGTTGATCAGTACTAAACTCGGTCAAAGTATGCTCACCAGCCAAAGCGATTTGCCATAATAGCAAGTAAGTCGCAGGATCTGGATGATGCTGGTAAAGCATAAATTGTGTTGCTTCAAAGCTTTGATGACCATTAGAGCCGGGGTCAATGCCTAAATCTGCCCACAAACATGCTTCAGCGGAAATACCCGGCAGCATATTCGCCTCATAGCCTTCGTTAACCGCTTGCTTAATGGCTAAATGAGATACACAAGAAAATACCCCAGGGTGACCATATAAGGCTACCACCACCAGCTTATCCTGACGAACTTGCTGCAAAATCGCCTCAACCATCTCAGCATAGCTGTCGCGGCGATTCTTCACTTCACCCTCTTGAGCATAATGGCACTGTAATGAGATATGATTGCCATTTAAGCTTTCAAGCCAACGGTTAGCAAAACCATCGGGCACAATAGAAAATACAATATCTGCATTCTCAATATAACTTTGACTTAATTTACTGATATGGCCGGCAAGTTGCAGTCCCGTCCCTACAAAAACTAAACGTCCAGTCTCACCCGGTTCAACTCTTGTTAATGACATTGTGCTCAATTTTTTCAAAAAAAGGTTAAGAGTTTTCTGCACTAAATGCCCTAGCATTACCATGGCGGCACACGGCATTTAAAAATAACTCCAGTTACTATCAAACTTATATAAATAGCAGCGCTATTACCACCTCTTTTAAACATTTGCACAACATATTTAGCGCCAATAAAATCATCATTGGTCAAATTTGGGGAACTAACTGAGTCACTAATGAGTCATAACCGTCATTGAAGTAGTAATGAAGTATCAATAGCCACTTGTCAGCATAGGGAAGCCTTGGGTATGATGGCGTCAGATTTTTAGGAAATAGCGCAGACAATGATAAATAAAAAACAAAGTCTTACCCTTTTAGGCGCCGTTGCGCTTTCTGTATCACTAAGTGCATGTAGCGTTTTTGACTACTTAATTTACAAGCCAGATATACCGCAAGGTAACTACATGGAGTTACAGCAAGTTGAAAAACTGCGTATCGACATGACTAAAGAGCAGGCTGAATACATCTTAGGTCGCCCAGTGTTGCGTGATAGTTTCGCAGACAATATTTGGTATTACGTTTATCACTTTAAAAGTGGCCGTAACGCTAAAGTGACTCATAAAGAACTTATTTTATACTTTGATGGCGACTTACTCACCAAAGTTGAAGGCGACTATGAACTCAGTGATGACTTTAATACGCCTTTAAACGAAGGGGCATTGCCAACAGTGTCAGCCCCAGTTGTTGCACCATTACTACCTGAGCAAGAACCTAAAGCGATGAGGGGCGATATTCACCCACTTGTTGAAGAAGAGCGCTTAGAAACTGAAAATGATGTACCGCAGCAAGATGAGCAGTAATGAAAAACAGATTTAAGCAATAAAAATAAAAACGGAGAGAATGTTTCATTCTCTCCGTTTTTATTTATGTAATAGCAGTAATACATGACCGCTTTTAGTTCAAATCAGTTAACTTTTGCACCCGTTATCTTATTGCTGCGGCCTTCTTCTTTGGCTTTTTCAGCACGCTTGCGACGCACATCTTTAGGATCTGCAATTAATGGCCGATATATTTCTATTCGTTGACCGGACACCAATACTTCATCATGCTTGACCTGACGGCTAAACACCCCTAGCTTCACCTTGGCTAAATCAATTTCTGGAAAAAAGCTGACAATATTGCTTTGCTTTACCGCCTCAATAAATGTGGTGCCAGGCAGCACATTCACGCTAATAATTTTTTGCTGAGTCGGTAGCGCATAAATCACATCCACCGCAAATGTTTCAACATCATTTGTCATTGTAAATCACCTTGGCTCTTTCAGTGAATGCCGTCACCATTGAATTCATCAGATCTTTAAACACTTTGCCAAAGGCCAAATCAGCTAATGGATTTGAAAAATCGAAATTTAAATCAAATTCAACTTTACAGGCATCGTCCGTTAACTCGGTAAAGCGCCATAAACCGTCTAAATGTTTAAAAGGGCCATTCTCAAGCCTTAACTCAATCGTTTTACCTGGCACCACTTGGTTACGAGTGGTGAAGGTTTTACGGATCCCAGCTTTAGAGACATCAACCGACGCCACCATAGTTTGTCCATCAAACTCCAGCACTTTCCCACCCACACAGCCGGGTAAAAATGCATGATATGACTCCACATCATTAACCAGATCATACATCTGCATTGCACTAAATCGAACCAGTACACTTTTTGAAATTTTTGGCATGAAAAACAACACTCATATTAACAATGAGTCGATTTTAACATGCTCCCAAGAAAACGCATCCATTACAGCTTGATGAATGTACTCGCATCTTTAAGCCGTTTGGGTATAATCCACAGATTAGTTTTCTCTCTCCCCCATCTCTGCCACACGTCAACGAGTAAGCAGAGTTTTTAAATGGGATAACAGCGGGTATCACACGCGATTATGGTAAAAAAGAATTCAAAAAAATCAAAGAATCCGCCCGCTACGATTACACGTAATAAGCGCGCCACCTTTGAATTTAAAATCGAAGAAAAAGTCGAAGCCGGTTTAGAGCTTCAAGGCTGGGAAGTAAAATCTTTGCGTATGGGTAAAGTGACCCTCGCAGATTGCTACGTTTTTATTAAAAACGGTGAAGCCTTTATGCATGGCTGTACCATTCAGCCACTTAACACTGCAACCACCCATGTAGTTTGCGACCCAGTGCGTACTAAAAAGCTGTTATTAAAGCGCAGTGAAATTGATAAACTTGAAGGCTTAATTGAGCGTCAAGGCTACACCTTAGTGCCATTGTCACTTTACTGGCGCAAAAGCGCTTGGGTAAAGGTGGAAATAGGACTCGGTAAAGGTAAAAAAGATCACGATAAACGCCAAGACACTAAAGAACGTGAGTGGAAAGTTGAACAATCTCGAGTAATGAAGAAGTCGAGACTGGACGGATAATGAACAAACGATTGTAACTGTGGTCAAATACATTAGGTATTTTAGTATTTACCCGATACAATCAACAAACTTTGGGGGCGATTCTGGATTCGACAGGATTCACGAAACCCTGGGAGCATGTCGAGGGGCGGTTGGCCTCGTAAAAAGCCGCACTGTTATAGTTGCTAACGACTCTAACTACTCTCTAGCAGCTTAGGCTAGCTAGCCATCTTACCCACGTCTCTCAAATGGGCAGGGATTCAAGATGGTCATATTACATTTGATAGCGAGGGAACTCCGTCCGAGGGTGAACCGCGAAATAGTATCGGACTCGCCAATTGCAATCCTGTCTTTCGGAGTGTACTTGGTTAACCAAAAGAGAGACTAAACATGTAGCGCCTTGGATGTAGGCTTTCTGGACGCGGGTTCAAATCCCGCCGCCTCCACCAAATTCTAAAAGGGCTTAACCGCAAGGTTAAGCCCTTTTTCTTTGGCTAGTTCAAACAACTTTTATCAATCCCAATCAATAACTTTCTCGATTCCAATGAGGCGGTGGCAACTGAACTGCCGGCCATAAAAAAACCTGCACTTGGCAGGTTTTTATCAAACTCAATTAAAAAGCGATTTAGTTTTGCTTTCTAACAAACTTTGATTTGAGCATCATTTGGCCGTGACCATCAACTTTACAGTCAATATCATGGTCAGCATCAACAAAACGTTTGATAACCGCTTTAGTACCAACTTTAAGCACTAATGAAGAACCTTTTACTTTAAGGTCTTTAATCAGCGTCACTTTGTCTTCTTCTGCAAGTAGGTTACCTACTGCATCTTTTAGGATGATTGCATCTGGATCAACGATTTCTTCGTTTGGGTTCCATTCATGAGCACATTCTGGACAAACTAGTTGTGAGCCATCTTCGTATACGTAGGCTGATTCACATTTTGGACATGGTGGGATATTGCTCATGGTGAGTTCTCTTTAAATGAATGATTGTCTGCCTTTAAGTGGCTTAAATAGCACTTTTATTGCAGAAACAGATAGCGGTTATTATACGCAAAATAAGCTATATCTGCTAGACAGCTTATTTGCTGAGCTTCACAAATTAGCACCTTGATGTGAGACTGAACTGGCCAAGGTGTTATTTTTCATACAAGTGTGTTAAACATGTTACATCAGTTATTTTAAGCCCAAACTCTGGCCTCATAAGGGCTTGCGATCATTGGTGATTTTTCCGAACACTGTTTAAGGCATTTTTTATACTGCTATTTGTTGACCTCTGTGAAATTGCAGCTCATATTGCTTACCAAAGGCTAAGTAATATAGTCATCTGTAGTTACTTTTTTAAGATACAAGGTCGTGTCTGTGAGTATAGTTGCTCATTATTTACATAAATGGAAAATGAGGCTGGGCATTTTGGTTGCACTAGTCTGTTTGTGGCCGATTCAAACTTGGCTAATTAATGCAATGACTACAGATGCGTTAAGCCCTTATCGCATCACGCTAACCTTGCCGCTCTCTGACGCCCTCAATCAAGATTATGGTCTTAGCCCTGATGCTAAAGTGAATAAGGTTTTTGTCAGTGGCAGTTTTTCTGACTGGTATAGTGACGACCCTTATTATCAAATGCAGCAAGTCTCTGCTAACCAGTGGCAATATGATCTTTCCATTCATCCCGGTGACATTGAATATAAACTGGTGCTGCATCTCGATGGACAGCCGACACCGATTTGGATTTTAGACCCGAATACCCCTAACACAGCCAGTAACCCTTGGGGTGATACCAACTCTGTGTTACACGTGTTTGACTGGCCCAAGATTGCCACCACAGTGCAGCTATTTACTCTATCGATTGTGGGGGCATTTTTACTATTTTGTGTATTAGAGCCTTTTTTATATTGGTTACTGCATTTAAAAATGCCCTTTCACCGTAAACTGATGATCAGCAACATGTTGATCCTTATTTGTGTACAAGTGGTGTTTTTTGGCTATCAACTGCATCAAAGCCGCCAATTGATAAAGCTTTCGGTTAGTGACACCTTGCATAACATGCACTTACTGCTAGCCAGTGAACAAATTGATTTTGACAACATAGCAAGCCAGCAACAACAAATCTCAGCGACCATTGAGCGTTTTTTTTCTCAAGCGACTACCCGCATCGATAAAAAACAAAACAGCTTATTTCAAATTACCTTGTCTGATTTTGCGGTGCTGGATAAAAACGGCCAATTAGTCAGTTTGCATCACCGCCGTCAGAATGAAACCATCCAACAAGATAGAGCCTCAAAACTTGGCTTTGCTAGCTCTGAAGATTACTTTATGAAGGGCTTATGGGCGCAATTAATTCCCAAGGCACAACAACAAGCGCTTACTGGGCAATTACAGGTAAAAAAACGCCCACGTAATATGCGTAAAATAGAAACCGCCCGTACCCAACAAGCTGAATGGGTACTAGGTTTTAGCCAGTTGATGCAGCCTATTGTCTACCGAGGTCAATTAAAAGGCTTTTATGGTGCGTCGATTCAAGTAAAGCTTTATGGCACTGAACTATTAAATATACTGTTTTTTCAGTTGTTGCTTTTGCTGGGGCTGATTGCTGTCGCTAGCTGGTTGTTTATGCGCGTCGGTAAAATTGTCACCAAAGACATTCTAATACTGACCAGTTGGACCCAAAGAATCGTTAAGGGTAATTTAAACCAAAAACTTTACATAAATAGCCAAGATGAAATTCAACAACTGGCCGAAGACTTCGAATTAATGCGTCAGTCCTTGGTCACCAGTTTTAATAAAATTGAGCAGCAAAATACTAATCTGTATACCGAGGCTTATTTTAATAATCTTACAGGCTTGCCTAACCGCAAAAAGCTTTACGCAGATTTAGCAGGCAAAACTGCGCACTCTTTAATTGCCTTTAACATTAATCAGTTTGGCCAAATAAATGATTTTTACGGGGTAAAAACTGGCGATGCGACTATCAAAGTTATTGCCAAGCGGATCGTCGCTGCCGCTAGTCAGCACACGGTTTACAAAACCGGCGCTAACGAGTTTGTCGTCACCCTTAGCAATCAAGTTGAAGATCTGCACTTACAACAACTAGCAGAAGCCATTATTGATGATGTCACTCAACATGCCATCACCATAGATGGCAACGAGGTATATGTTAACCTCAGCGCCGGTGGAGCCCACTGTATTGATAGTAATTACTCACAACTGCATCAACATGCTGATTTAGCCAGAAGAATTGCCCTTAAACAGTTTCAGCGTTATCAGTTGTTTTCCTTATCAATGGTCAACCCACAAGCTTTTGAACACAACATGCAGCAAAGCCGTATGTTGGCGCTGGCAATACAAAATGATGCCGTAGTGCCCTTTGTACAATTAATCCAGCCACTGGATGGCAATAGCGCCCCGAAATTTGAATGTTTAATGCGAATAAAACAAGCTGATGGCGATTATTTAACGCCTGCAATGTTTATGAAAACCGCCGTGCAATCGCGTATTTACCCATTATTGATGCAGAGTATGCTAACAAAATCTTTTGCATTATTTCATCTACAGCCCTACGAGTTTTCAGTCAATATCTCTATCGATGATATTGCCCTACCTGAACAAGTGAATCAGCTGCTTAATTTACTGAAGCAATACTCTGGGGTGGCGCAAAGATTAACCTTTGAATTACTTGAAAGTGATGAGATCACCAACTACCAATTAGTAAAAGACTTCATTGCAAAAGTAAAACCTTTTGGCTGTAAAATAGCCATTGATGACTTTGGAGCTGGTTATTCTAACTTTAGTCATTTACTCAGCTTAGATGTGGATATCATTAAGATTGATGGCTCGCTTATCCGTCACCTAGATCATGATAAAAAAGCCCAACATTTAGTTGAAACCGTATCTGAGTTTGCTCGCAAAATGCATATTCAAACCGTGGCTGAATTTGTGGATTCTGACAAGGTGCTAAATATGGTCAAGCACTACCAAATTGATTACGCCCAAGGCTATTTACTGGGTAAACCCCAGCCAACAATTGAGGCAGCATTAGGCTTACCGCGCCCAGTAAAAAAACAGCTGACAAATAGCGTTATTGAGCCAGTATTTAGTTAACCCTCAGCACTATCTGCAAGCACTAATCACTAAGGAGTTAGGAGTTAGAAGTAAGTGCTAATCACTAACAAAAAATACCGCTACTCAGTTGCGGTATGTTGTCACTCACCAAGCCGGCTCAATCAGCGATGAGCTGTGTTTTTATGAGTCTGGTTGCAATTAAACTCGCTCAGACAACATGGCATCAGATTAGTGTGAAACACAAAACCGTGGCCATTAAATAAAACTAGGGCG
>NZ_MCTV01000068.1:126433-191908 GCF_002874545.1 Shewanella sp. 10N.286.52.C2 | reverse complement strand
CGCCCTAGTTTTATTTAATGATGTTAGTTGCTGTTTGATTATAAAAAATTAGTTAGTTACCAATCATTTTTTGTTGAGAATAAACTCGCTCGCCCAAGGTGTTAAGCACTGTGCACTCACCATCAAGCACGGCAATAATCGACTTACCCTCTCGAAACTCATCGGGCAATATTACCCTTCCAGCGGCACTGACATGTAACCCTTTCAGTACAGTGTTATTCATAGATAGACCTGCCGGAGCATCATAAAATAATACCGTTACTGTCGCTTTATTATCTTTATCAACTGTGGCTAACGGCTGCGTTACTTCTGTCATAAGTTCACTCTCATCCTTATAAAGCGGCTAACATGACTATTACTTCCCTTATGATAAGTCTAGCCATGAATTATTGATTTATCGAGAAACTGAACAACATATTACTTACAAAGGTATTGTTAATTTGACCTAGCTCACTGCTTAATGATGATTTTGTTCAAAAATTAGGGGGAATTTTAATATCTACAGCGGTCATTTTTGTGCTGCTGGCAAGAAAATGAGCAAAAACCAGTAAAATTAACATTGAAACAGATACAGCCCCTAAACAGTTGCGATAATTTTTGCTAGAATCATCGACAATTTTTCGATATAAGACTGAGATTAAGATGGGAAGAGCATACCAAAACCGCAAAGAATCTATGGCTAAAACCGCTGGCCAAAAAACGCGTTTATACTCGCGCTACGGTAAAGAGATATATGTTTCAGCTAAAAATGGTGGTGTTGATCCTGACGGTAACTTAGCATTACGCAGCTTAATTGCACGAGCGAAAAAAGACCAAGTACCGACTCATGTTATCGAACGTGCCATTGAAAAAGCCAAAGGCGGTGGCGGTGAAGATTATGATACCGCGCGTTATGAAGGTTTTGGCCCTGGTGGATGTTCAGTCATCGTAGATTGCTTAACTGACAATGTGAAACGTACTTTCACTGAAGTGCGTCAAGCTTTCGTTAAAAATGATGCTAAGTTAGGTGGACCTGGTACTGTTGCTCACAGTTTTGACCACCAAGCCGTATTTGTATTTCCTGGTGATGACGATGAAGCCGTTTTAGAATTGCTGATGATGGCTGATGTGGACGTGACTGATGTTGAGTTAGAAGATGGCATGATCAGCGTTTTCTCACCAATCACTGAATACAATAAAGTCCGTGTGGCATTAACTGAAGATAATGCAGACATCGAATTTGAAGTTGAACATATCACATTTGTACCTCAGGCCATGACCGAAGTGACCGGTGAAGATGTTGAAACCTTCGATAAATTTATTGCTGCTTTAGAAGACTGTGATGACGTACAAAACGTTTATCACAATGCTGAGATTAACGACTAACAGCAACAGCTCTTACGCCAGCCCTAAAGCGGATGAGCCCAATAAAAACGCAGTCAATAGACTGCGTTTTTTTATGGCTTACCTTTGTAGCTAAAATAAGGGCAAGTCGCTTATTTTAATTCCATTTCTTGAACTTTTTCATAAGCTATTTCAGGTGCTGTAACCTCGGGCTTCTGATGTAAATCTGCTTTTAATTGTCCTTTTCGATGCTTGAGTGCGGCATCAAGTTTTTTACCTGCTTGGGTAAGTGCTGGGTACATAACGGGATCTGACGCTTTGGCAGCGATTCGGCTACCTTCATAGTTCGTGGTAATTTCTACTTCAAACTCGCCGTGCTCTTTTGAAATAATAATATCGAGTGATATTAGCGTTGGGAAATGACTGGCTATTTTAGTGAATTTTTGATTGACGTGTTCTTTTACAGTATCAGTAACATCGACATGGTGACCCGAAAGATTTATTTTCATAGATAAATATCCTTTAATAATATAGCGACGCTATATACTTCACTTTCTTTAAGCAATTTTATTCTTACACCAGTATATTTGAGGACTTGTGTCCTAGAACTCAAGGGAAGTTGGATAAATTTTTGTTAACGTTACAAAAATTTCTCACTACCACCTCATACTAGTGTTAATTATTTTGTTTGCAGCGATTCATTTGTCTTACAACTTCAGTATAGACATAAAATTAAAACAAAATCTGCAACTTTTGTCGTGTTTGCACTTTATTTGTGCATTTAGCTGTTTTTTAAGAAAATTAACCTTCAAGATAGTTTAAAAATCAGCCAAAAAAGCTAAATTAAGGCACAGTTCAAGCGTCCATGGCCTCAAGTTAATCTATGACTAAAAGTGATAATTCACGCTTTACACTCACTTTTAAGCACTGGAGTGGATTTCATAAAAAACCCAGCATAAGCTGGGTTTTGTTATATCGGCCATTTGAGATAAGTTTATCGTTAAAGTCAGTTAACTTTGGTTACCGACAAGGTGGGAGAGCTCGCACTGGGGCCAGTTACCGTAAATCGATATGTGCCAGCATCTGCAGCATTAAAATTCATATTAGCCCCTTTGGATGCCAATGACTGCATTTCACCTTCTAACACCGTTTCTTCGCCAGCAATAGCACCAAAATCAACAGTAGACCAATCTGCAGTAGCAATCTTAAATTCATGATTGCCCGCCTCTAAAGCGATATCAACATGGTAAACCGAAGAACCTTGGTAAGTTAGTGCATCAACTTCACCCCAGCCATTCATTCCGCCACGAATATACACAGTATTAGTGCCAAACATTTCTGTTTTATTGACAGTTAGCATTGGCTCTAAACGATTACTCATATTAAAAGTAAAAGTGTACATTTCTTCAGTTTCAAAGTTGAGACTCATATTCGTCCCTGCAACCGCTAACGCTTTGGCAGTATCTAAGGTCACTGCACCATTATCATCTAAACTGCCGTAATCAACTGTAGACCAATCACTTGAGGCAACTTTAAATTCATGGTTTGCTGCTGATACCAATATTTCTGCTTGGTAAATACTGCCACCCATGTAAACCAATTCATTGGTTTCGCCCCAACCATTCATGCCGCCACGAACATAAACACTAGTGCCAACGAAAGGCTCTTCGTTGTATACGGTTAGCACTGGGTTATCTTTATCTGCTGCATTAAGTGAGAACACATAAGTCCCATCAAGTGTTGCGGTAAAGCTTAAATTTGCGCCCGCTCTAGCAAGTGGCTCAGCTACGTCTTCATCAACTCCCGCTTCGGCATCTGACACGCCGCCAAAGTCCACAGTGCTCCAATCACTGGATGCCACTTTAAAGTCATAGCCACCCGCGGCTAAAGTAATTGCAACGCGATATTCACCACTACCAATATAGGTAAAGCTATCCACTTCACCCCAGCCATTCATGCCACCACGAACAAATACTTCAGTGCTGCCATATGGCACAACATCTGGCGCACCCGCTGTAGCATTAGCACTTAAACCTGCACCTTGTGTATCACCTTGGTTTTTCACAAACACTGCTGTGGTATAAGCCGGTACAGTAAACGTGCCCTCTTCAGTCCCCTCACTAAAGTTGGCACTTTGCACTGTGGTGTCAATCGACATAGATAAACTTGGATGCAAACTAAACCCAGATGCAGTCGGCACTGTATGAGACTGCTCACTTTCACTGCCGTTGATCATCACCACCATGGCATCAACTGAAGGGTCTATATCAGTTAAATCAGCACCATCATCAATACTCATCACAATTACGCCCTGAGTTTGATTCTTGCCAATATTATGGAAACCAACACGGTCAATAATGTCTTGCTCAGTCGTTAAACGCAGTAGTGGGCTCGTTTTACGTATAGATAAAAACTCATTAAAGACGTTAGAAGCAAACTCAATTTCAGACATAGAGGCAGCTGAATTAGGATTACCCGCAAGCGCAATAATTTGCTCCATTTTGGCAGCATTATCTTGCTCTAACGGTAAGCCGACATTCCAGTTATTACTGCCTTTAGTAAAGTCGACCCAGTTAAACCAATCGCCGGAATCATAAGTATTTCGGTCTAATGATTTCGAGCGCAACATGTCGCCACCCATTTGTAAAAATGGAATACCTTGGCTCATTAATGGAATCGTAGCAGCAATATTTTGCACTCGTACGCGGCTATCTAACGATAAACCAATATCATTTGAATACTGTAAAATATCCCATAAGGTTTCGTTATCATGCTTTGATACATAGTTAATACTGTCTGCAGGATCTAAGGTGTAAGCTGTTGGCTGTGAGTTCCAGCTAAAGCTACTCCCTGTGGCAGTATTGCCGTTAAAGTCTTTTAAGACGTAGTTTTGTAAGTTACCTGCCATTGATAAGCGCAGCGTATCTTGGTCACGCAAATAATCATCTTTTTGCTCAGAAGCAAATAAAGCCCCCCCTCGAACGGCCTCACGAATACGGTCATTAAAGGTACCGACTTCACTGCCTGCCATATTGGCTTGAGTGGCCTGTTCAAACAATCGATTATCGGCGACTTCACCAAAGTTCCAACCTTCACCATAGAAGTAGTTATCAGCATCAACCGCTTGAACGGCATCACGGGCAGCTAAAATACTGCTCTTAGGCATATGACCCATCACGTCGAATCGGAAACCATCAAAACCATATTGCTCAGCTAAAATCACCATTGAATCAGAGACAAACTTATCCATCATTCGATGTTCAGTGGCGGTATTATCACAACAGGTGGATGATTCAATGTTACCGCTAACTTCGTTATAACGGTGGTAATAACCTGGCACGACTTTATCGAGCACTGAGTTATCCCAAAGCCCAGATGAACTGGTATGGTTATACACCACATCTAACACGACTCTTAGCCCTAACTCATGTAAAGCTAAGTTCATTTCACGTAACTCTCTAACTCGAGCAATGCCATCGGCATCGCTAGCATAACTGCCTTCTGGGGCAATAAAATGCTGAGGATCATACCCCCAGTTAAAGCTGTCATAGCCGCGCATAGCTTCAACTAATGCTTGGGCATCTTTTGAGCCTGGTAATGCTCCTGCTAGGATTGATTCAATTGTGGCTGATTTATCTTGGGTAACACAGGCATCTGCACTGTCTTCAATCTTGTCACACAAGGTGCCTAACGTGTCTGTGATATCAACTCGCTCTGCCGGATCTTCATTAACAGTAGCGATATCATTGACAGGCAATAAATGAAAATGAGTCACGCCACTTTCAGCTAATTTACGTAGATGCTCAACAGGTGCACTACCCGCTTCAGTAAAGGCTAAATACTTACCTCGGTTTTCTGCGCTAGTGCTTTCATCGCGAGCACTAAAATCACGAACATGACCTTCGTAAATCACGATATCTTCAGGATTGGCAACCGTCATGACTTCGTGGTCATCCCAACCATCAGGTTTTAAGTCATCATCACTTAAGTTAATAAATTGACTATAGCGGCCATTGGTTGACACATTCAGAGAATAAGGGTCCGTTGATTCAAGTGTTTCAATGGCTTTAGTTACAGGATGGAAAACAATGAGTTCGTAACGGTAATACATTCTGTCTAAGCTCATATCACCGCTAAATGACCAAATCCCCGTTTCAGCATCTAAGGTCATCGACTCAGTACGGGTTAAGTTTTTAGCTGCATCATAAACTTTCAAATTCACTGTTTGAGCTGTTGGTGCCCAGACTTTCGCCATGATGTTACTGCCATCATAGATTATGCCTAAGTCAGCTTCATCAGCATCATTCTCACCAGCGGTGTACAGTGCATCAAGTACTTTAGCGGCTTGAACATGAGTTGCTGCAACAGGTTTGTCGTCGCCATCATAAGCCACCATAACCAACTGATTTTTAGCAATAGACTTAGCTTCTTCTGTAGTAAAATTCGCTTCATAAGCAGGCCAATCCGCTAAATGCGGTACTAAGGCTTTTTGCGCATCTGTTAGCTCACTGCTCATCACTTCAACTTGAGTGCCACTGATATTGCCATCATTGTCAGCTGCAATTCCTGCACTATCAGAATGATGAATAACAAATTTTGCTATGCCGTCAGGATCTTCATTCCACACAAAGGTGTTTTGATCTAACCAGTGTGCACTTGCTCCTGCTATTGAAAAACCAACATCTAAAATAGGATAATCATAGACATCGCTTTCACCATGGATGGTAAAGTTTGTGCGGTTAAAGTTTGCCTCTGGCTCACCCTCTTCAGCCAGTACTTTAAGGTTCATGACTAAGTCGCCGTCACCTAAAGCTTTACCTGAACCTTCTGTACCTATATGGACAATAAAGTTAGCACATTCGCCATAGCCTTCTTTAAGATTGATGATCCAGTAAGCACCATAATTAGGATCAATTCCATCAAACGAATGGCCGTTTGCCCAATCGGTTGAGTCAAAAGGCGCGGCATAGCTATCACAAGTGTCGTTATTCCACGTGTGCAGCTTATAACCTGGGTAGTTAGGGTTTGATTCGCTATTATTGTTATCTTTAATACGGTTGTAATAAAGCACTGCTTGGTTTTCGCCAGCATAAGCGACCGGCTCTGGCAGATCTGGGTTATAACCGACAATACAGCTTTCATTTTTAGCATCTGGAAACTTAGGTGCAGGGCAACTTAATGGCGGCGGTGGAACACATTCTGTGCCTGCAGCATTAGGTATATTTGGCACATTACACGTTAGCAGTACTTCACCTGGCTCAGATGAATCCCCACCACCACAACCAGCAAGCGCAGCTAAACTGGCTGCCGCTGCTAATAGCTTTATGACTTTAGCAATACTCTTCATGAGTGACTTCTCCCCATAGAATTTTGATTAATTTGCGCCATCAGTTTGTTATTTTTAATTTGATGACCCATCACTCGAATTAACGTTAGGTTGTTTTTATTGTTTTGATTACATGGCATAAGTGAACCCCAGGTAGTATTCACGGCCAAAATATTGAATAGTGCCGGTTTTGTTTTCCGTGCCGAAATAACTTTTAGTGGGTTCGTCAGTTAAGTTGTTCACTTGGAACAACACACCAAGACCATCTGTGACTTGGTATGACGCTTGGTAATCAATAACCGTCTCACCATCAAAATTCACCACTTGCTCGTTTATCGCGACTTGCTCTGACACAAACTCATCTCGGTAGCGACCACTTATGCGTGTTTCAAAGCCTTCATAGGAATAAAATAACGTCGCACTGACAACATTGTTTGAAAGGCCTGGTAAATCTTGAGTGGCTGTATCGCCACCTAAGTTGGTAATTGATTGCACTTCTGACTCTGTGTAGGAGTAACTGGCATTAAAGCCAAGCCCAGACCAACCAGCAGGCAATGAGGCAAACACTTGGGTATAGGCTAATTCAAGCCCTCTGATATAACCGCCTTCAGCGTTATTCACTGCGGTGGTATATGTGCCGTTTGTGGTTTCAATTTGCTCACCACTGTCTTCATCGATAATGTAATCAGGGACGTTGAAGCCATTGCCTTTAAAGTCAAAATTTTCAATGGCGATAGTGTCGATGAACGAATCAATATCTTTATAGAAAACGGCAGCGACTATGGCGCCCTCATCAAAGTAGTACTCATAAGATAAATCGTATTGATTAGCATAAAACGGCATCAAGAATGGGTTGTTGGTACTCGATCCATTGATTTCACCATCATCAGAAACTGATGCACTAATATCACCAGCAAGACGGTTAATTGGCGGGCGCGACATCACTTTTGCCGCAGCAAAACGCACTTGTGAGCCATCTGTTACTTTGAAGTTTAAGTTAATTGATGGCAGGTAATCGGTGTAATCCACACCTTGTACCGTAGGTGCATAGTTTTGGTTAATAATACCGATTTCATCGGTAATATTTTGCGCACCTAAAGTTGGGTCAGCTTCAACGTTTTGAAGCATAGTGGCAGATTGGTCGGTATTCACCACACGAACACCAAAGTTACCTGTGATCGGTAGTCCACCGATTTCAGTATCAATATTTGCCATTACGTAGCCAGATAAGACTTCTTCGTATACGTCACCACTTTGCAGTACTGACCATGAGTAGTTGGTGGTATAGCCTTGTGGATCAATCACACCAGCAGCATTACCCCAAGTTTGTACAGGATCAGGTGTGCCATCAGGGAACCAGGCATTGAGGGCTTTATCTAAATCAATGGCTAAATACGATGGAAAATAAGAGAAATCACCTTCCCAATCAACCACTGCGGTCATGTCCTCTGTGAGTTTTAAAGGCGGCTCTGACTTAGAAAACGCGCCGTCATTTCCGTATTCAAATACTGAGCGGTCATTAGAATAAGTTCGGTCAGAATAACGTGCGCCAAACTCAACACTCGAGATAAAGTCATTATCTAGCTCGTAGGTAAAATCAACGCGATATGCTTTGACTTCATCTTCATTTTCAAATGGGTAGATACCGTACTTACTGACCATTACTCGGTCAATATCTGAAAACGCATCCGCTTGATTAAAACCTACATCTGGCAGGTCTAGGCCATTTAACAAATAACTAATTGACACATTTTCATCAAATATTGGCGCATCAGCATTGGCATCAACAGCCACGTTTGACCATAAAAGGCCGTTTCGAAAATCACTTTTAGCCGCTGACAGAGACACATCCACAATCATGTTCAAGCGTTCTGTCACTTGCCAGTCAGCATTGATACCAAAGCTATCTACTTCATCAAAGTCTTGGTTATCATCGTTGACAATTTCGACTCGGGTAAAACTTTTTGAAGTACGATTAAACGTGCCACCAACAACTGAGTTGCCATCATAAGTTGGGTTTGACACGCTAGCACTTGAACCACCAAATTTTGTTCTAAATCCACGAGCAAAAGATTCACTATCAAAGCGCGACATAAAGGCATCAGCTTTTAATACGAAATTATCAACTGGTGCCCATTCAATGGCTGCCATATAACCATTTCGGGTCTCAACACCACCTAAATGCTGAACTTCAAAACCTTCGCTGATATATTCATTCGCTGGATTATCTTCTGGGCCATTGATGTCACCATCAATGCCATCAACATCTTTAGAATCATTGTATGCAAGGCCAATAAATTGCGTCGCGACACTGGGTTGCTCAAGCCTTGCATATCCAACAGCTACCCCTAAGGTGTCCTCTAGGAATTTACCTTGATATGAAAAGCTTAAGCGTGAACCAAACTCTTCAGCGCCGTATACTTCGTCTGCGCGATCGTTATACATACCACGTACATTGGCAGTAAAGTTATGTTGTTTATCTTTGCTTAGTGGGCTGACGGTTGTCAGCTCAACAGTACCTGCTACACCACCTTCGATGAGTGATGCTTTTGGTGATTTATAAACGGCTGCGGAACTGATTAACTCTGAAGGGTATTGGTCAAACTCAATACTGCGAGAACCACTTGTCGATACCTGCTCACGGCCATTTAAGGTTGAAAATACAAAGCCGCCAGACATACCACGAATGTTTATTTCAGCGGCTTGTCCCCCAGTACGCACTGCGGAAATGCCCGGTAAACGGGTTAATGCATCGGCCATTGATACATCTGGCAGTGCGCCTAAGTCATCTGCTGATAGTTGCTCAGAAACAGTATCCCCATAACGTTTTGAATTAAGTGAATCAATCAAACTACGGCTATAACCGGTGACACGAATAACCTCAATGTCATCTTCAGCGGTGATATTATTGCTACTGGTATTTGCTGCGGCATTATCCACATTAGTTTCATTTTCGACCGCATTAGCGACCTGAGTTTTTTCTGTATTGATGCCATCGGCAGCAAGCGCAATATCGGATGACAAAGCAAATCCGACCCCCGCAGCAGCTAGCGCTAGCGATAAAACACTAGGTTTACAATTGAACATTGAGTTTCCCTCACCGTACTGGTTTTTATAGTTACCCAACATTCAGTTATACCGCTCAGACTAATGGAATATCAGGCATTTTTATTCCGATATACTAGTCATGGATTAGTGCTAGCCTCAATTTACTGCATACGTATTCATAACATCTCATTAACATATCGATTGTTTAAATAGTCGCTAAGTTGATGTAATCACATGCTAAAATCGGTTTGCTAATTATGATTAATATTTACACTATCTGCGGTAATCCACTTTTGGCTATAGGCTAGTCGTTAAATATCTAAGGGGAGGTAGATTTCGTCACTCACTCAGGTAGAATACTTTTCAGCTAAACCATTTGAGTAATGCTTCTAATCACAGTTTCAACCAGATTACTCACTAAGTGTTTGAAATTGTAAACAAAGGATAAATGATGGGTTTTAAGTTAACGGTAAAATGGCAAGCAGATCATTTTGATCATCAAGCGCCAGAGTTTAACCGGGATCACCAAATCGAATTTGGTACAGGCCAAGTTGTTCACGCCTCTTCAGCGCCTGAATATAAAGGTAATGAAGCCAAGGTTAATCCTGAAGAAAGTTTGCTTGCGGCCTTATCGTCTTGCCACATGCTAACGTTTTTAGCCATTGCCCATTTAAAACGCCTAACAGTTGAAACCTATGTTGATAATGCCAAAGCAGAACTAGGCAAAAATGATAACGGTAAGCTGTCAGTCACCAAAATGACTTTGAATCCTGTGGTAACTTTTGCAGAAGGCATTGAAGTAAGTCAGGAAGTAATTAATAAAATCCATGACAAAGCCCACGCCAATTGCTTTATCGCCAATAGTATTAATTCAGAAGTAGCAATTAACGGCTGAAAAATGCCTGCTAAAGGCTGTATTTACAAATAATAAAAAACCGATATCAACTTGACTTGATATCGGTTTTTTTACACTTATTTACCAAGCTTAACTCAGTTAGCGCCTTTAAAATTGCGCTTTAGTATCTGCCGCAAATCCGCTTGCAGGAATTGGCTTAGCTTTTAACGGCGCGATTGGCTTTTGGATCAGCTCATCTTTTAAATAACGAATGGCGGTTTCAAGTTGGGCATCTTGGCCCGAGAATGTGGCAAAAGGTAAGTTATCTACCTCAATATCCGGTTCAACTCCGTGGCCTTCAACAATCCAACTGCCATCAATAGCGTATTGTGGATACTCCGCCACTCTTGCCATACCTTTATCCGTTAGGCTGTTGCGCCCTGAAAGCCAAACCCCAGCACCCGCAGTTTGCTTACCAATTAACGGCGCTAACCCTAAGGCTTTAATGCCTGCTGAAAAGGTCTCGCCATCTGAATAAGTCATTTGATCCGCGAGCACCACTAAGTGACCCCTAAAGGTTTGCTGCATATTGGTATTAGCAGTGCCATGGGTGGGCTGCCAAAAAGCCCACGCACGGCGCAGTAACTTTTCAATAATCCAGCTATCGATATTACCGCCACGATTACGACGCACATCAATGATTAAACCGTCTTTGTCATAATTGGTATAAAACTCACGGGCAAAGCTTTCAATATCCCCAGCCCCCATGGCATACAAATGTAAATAACCAATGTTGCCTTTACTGGCACTGCTGACTTTAGCGGCATTATTGGTGACCCAGTCTAAATAACGCAGCTTGGCATCGGTGCGGTTATCATGGGGCACAACAATCGTTTGATGGCTTTTTTTACCACGAGTTAACTCCAACAACACTTGTTTATTGGTTTGATTACGCAGTAGTTGACTAACCTGAGCAAGACTGCTGACAGGCTTACCATTAATGGCTTTGATGATGTCGCCCTCTGCGGCGTCAACGTCAATACGGGCCAGCGGTGATGCCTGCGTTGGTAGCTCTGGGTCGTTACGATAAATATGGTTAATCAGCACCCCTTTTGAGGTTTGCGCTAACCGTGCCCCTAAACTTGCCCCTGTGGCAGTGTCGTTTTTAGCTATATCACCACCGCGCACTTGCGAGTGCAATGAATCAAGCTCGCCCATCATTTGCTTGAACAAATCATTAAGCTCATTTCTATCGGTTAAGCGGGCTAATAACGGCTGATATTTTTGCTTCACCTGCTGCCAATTAACCCCGCGCATATTCTTGTCGAAAAAGGAGTCACGGTGCATTAACCAGGCATCTTCAAATATCTGCTGCCACTCTTGCATTGGCGCTATAGATAACTGCCACTGGGCGGTATCAACCTGAGTGTTTTTAAGCTCTGTGGCTATTTTATCGCCAGCATCAACAATATGCAGCTCACTTGGATTAGCCTGTTTTCTTAGCAGTAATTTTTCACCATCATCTGAAAGTTGATAGTCGCTGATATCAGCGGAAAACTCGGTTACCTCAGGCGACAAGTTATCAAACTTCACCAGTTTTAAGCTGCTTTTATCTGCCACTGTATCGAGCAAATATAGCTTATCTTTACTGGCAGTTAAGCTGGAATAATTGCCTGATGCCACCGGAACTTGCCAGAGTCTTTGACTGATATTATCCCAATCCACTTTGACTTTTTGATTACTATCAGCCTGACTTCTAGCCTCTTTGGCATCGGCAATGATACTGCTATTGAGCTCGGTTGGTTTTACGAAGGGAAATACCGACTTTTCAGTTAATGCGATGGCAAAGATTTCAGTGCGCTTATCAAAAACCGGTCCCATATTTCTATCACCCCAAGGCGAACCTGGAGTCGCTTTAAAGTGCCGCGCTGATAAAAAATATAACCATTGTCCGTCAGGGCTAAAGCTAGGTGAATGTGACTCGTATTTATCACTGGTAATGGATTGGGCTTTATTATCATTAACCGAATACAGCACGATTTGTGGGCGCTGTTGACCCATTTCCAATTTGGTTAAGGCAATAAATTGGCTATCACCAGACCAAACGATATCCGGATATTCTCCTAACCCTTCACCATGGGTGATGATTTTAGTATTTTTACCTTTGTTTAAATCCAGTAACCACACATTGCCATCGTAGTCATCATGGGCAATATAGCGGCCATTGGGTGATAAATGCAGACTGGTTCTTAAGCTACTGCCATCTTTAGTGAGTTGTTTTGCCCCTGCACTGCCATCAGCGGGGAATTGCCAGATCTCTTGCTCGCCTGATGCATCACTGATGCCATAAACCCAATCACCATCCGTACTTAATAACGCATTTCTAATGCGGGCGTTAGCGGGTGATTGCACTTGGATTAAGCGGCGGCCATCATGACTTGCTATGGCTACATGGCTTCTAGCGGTGATCACCGCTTTATCGCCACTGGCGGCTAACTCCACTGAGGTAGCAAATGCCATTGGATCTTTTAACCAATGTTCACGGCGATGGGGAAAATCTGAAGTCAGGCTAATATCGACTAAGGATGAACTGCCATCATTAATGCTAAAGACTTTAATATCTGCCCCATGCTGAAACACAACTCGACCATCATTTAACTGTGCATCTCTGACTTGCCAAGCACTAAATTGGGTATGTTGCTTAGCATCTTGACCATCAAGCGTCATCGACCAAATATTATCATTGCCAGATTGGTCGCTAATAAAATAAAGCCGATTTTGCCACAGCATGGGTTGTCTTACTGAGCCTTGATGAGCTGCTGTCAGCTTTTGCGCCTCTTGATTACTGCCCAATTTAAATCGCCAAATTTCACCTAAAGCGCCGCCACGATAAACTTTGGCGTTATCACCACTGGTTTGCAGGCCAAACTGAGTAAAATAAACATACTCGCCCGCATCATCAATGGTGCCTTCAATCGCATCTGCTAGGGGTAAATCCGTTAATTGCAGCGTCTGTGGATCTACCGTTTTAAGAACCCAGTAATTTGCCGGTCCATTAGCATTATCGGTGGCATACAAAATCTCCCCGCTGGCTGTCCAGCCTTGCAATCTGACGCGACTATTTTCAAAGCTTACTCGCTTGGCAACGCCGCCTTTGATCGGCATGACATACACTTCAGTAGCGCCATCATAGTTCGCGCTATAGGCAAGCCAATTACCATCTTTTGAAATCACAGCATCGATTTCTTCTGCTGCTTGGGTGGTTAATCGTGTTGCTGAAGTTTGATTTAACTGACTAAGCCAAAGATCGCCTTCGGCGGTAAATACCAAGGTTTGATCATGTAGCGCTGGCGCGCGGTAATAGCCTTGATTGTCTGAATTAACCGCAAGAGCGGATGTGCTTAACAGCCCAAGAGCTAATAAACAGGCGCTAACAGAATGGCGAAGTTTCATAGTCAGAAAAGTCCTTGTAAATATTATTATTTTCAAGCAATCAAACTAGCAAACTTAAACTGATTTAGCAGTATAAAACCCAGTATTTATTGCGATAAAAGTTTAAGAATTTGTAACAATTAACTTATTCGCCGCAAAAAAAAGGGTAACAACTTTTGTTGTTACCCTTGGTGCTTTGGACACCTAGCTCGACAACAAATCTTCAAGCTAGAGCCAATGTTACTGTTAGTGCACTAGTGCCATTATTGAATCGATTGTTGCAAGCTTAAGCGCTGCTGTAATTGTTGGTATTGCTGATATTGAGGATGCTGCTGCTGAATAATCTCAGGGAATTGCAGCTCAATAACCTTCGAATATGCCTGAGCTTGCTCCAATTGTTTGTTATCTAACAGTTCAGCTAAATGCTTGATTGCATTAATGGAGTTTGTTGCCTTAGCTGCGCCAGTTGCGTTGGCTGCGCTAGTCGTGTTAGCTGAGTTAATGTCGTTAGCTGAGTTAATGTCGTTAGCTGAGCTCATGACAGAAACTGCTGAACGAGTTTGTGCTGGCGTTGGTAATTGAGCTTGAGGCTGAGATTCTGGTTGTGATTGTAATTGTGGTTGTGATTGAGCCGCAGACATAGATTCACGCTGCTGTTGAGGCATAACTTTAGTTGTCACAGTTGGGAGCACATCAGCGGCAGACTCAACTGTCGTTGCCGTCATTGGCGTTGGCGTTGCTGAAATAGTTGTTGGCGTTACTGTTGCTGAAATAGGCGTTTCAGTGGCTTTCGTTGCCATTGGCACACTGTCACCCGCATCTATATTGGCATGTTGGGTAAAGTTTGGATTAACTAATATCACGCTGGCAATGATCATTACAGATGCCGCGGTTGACAGCCCTAAACGATGCTTATGCCAAAAACTCACTTGCATGACATTTGTGGCTGCTGAATCACCTTGAGATGCTCTTGCCTGCTCAACAGGAGCGGCGCTCAATTTAGCTTGGGCTAAGATAGCCTTATCCATCGCTTTGGGGGGCGTTTCTAAATCCTGCTGATACAGGGTTTTAATTTCTTGCTGCAAAGCCACAAACTGTTCATCAGTCTTATCGTTGACTGAGCTTTTATCTTTAGAATCACTCATGATCCGCCCCTTGCCATTTCAGCGCTACACATTGCTTGATACTTTGATAGGCATAGCGAATGCGGCTTTTGGTGGCCTCTAAGGTTACATCGGCAATCTCACTGATTGCCGTAGCTGTTAAGCCCAATTCAATATTCAGCAAAAAAGCCTCTCGTTGTAATTGAGGCAATTTACTAATACAGGTCTTTAATAATTGCCCTTTTTGGCTATCAAGCAGTTGCTCATCAGGACGACTGCTATGAGAACTATCCAGTGTGCTGGCATCAAAGCTATCCATGCCCTCTTCTGCGGTTTCAGCAAGCTTATCGAGTGGTTTCACCGCCCGCACATGATCGATCAGTAAGTTATGGGCAATGCGATAAATCCAAGTGGTAAACTTGGCTGTGACTTGATAACTGCTGGCGGCTTTTATCACCTTGCCCCACGTGTCTTGGTATAGATCTTCTGCTAATTGCTTATCGTTGATTTGGCGCACAAAATAGCGATACAAAGGCCCTTTATGTTTGCTATACAGCTGCTCAAAAGCAAGCGAGTCCCCTTGCTGATAATTCAACATTAATTGCTCATCTGATAATGCAGTTATTTTATCTTTCACCGCCGGCAACCTTGGTTTATAGACTGTTTTTAATCACTTTAAACAGTTTGCCCAGCGTAAATGCGATTGTCTATTAATACTCTGCAATTGAGCTATATTATTCACAGCACCTTATCATTAATACTCCTGTCGACAATGAGCTCGTTAATAATAGCCGAGTTAATAATAGGCTAGTTAAAAATAGCCTTGCCAATAATGCTGCCCTGCTTTGGCGGAGTATCATAAATAGGCTGCGGCATCGGATAAGCTTGTCGTTGATGGGGCTTTTTTATCCCGACATTGTTTGTAACAGACACTAGCATCGCCTGCTTAACAAGGGCAATAAACTCGCTGCGCTCACCTTGGCTATCAGCTCCTTTAGCATCAAGGGCGATATTGATTAACTCAGGGTAATCAAAACGATGAACATAATTACTTTGATTAATTAATTGCCCTAAACCCGCCACCGCTGCAGCAAAACGAAACTCATCACTGGCTTGTTGAAAGAATTTGTCTTGTTGAGTAATGTCAATATCAAACTGGCCAAGCAAAGCTTGTTGGCTTGTTATACGCATGTCATGCAATGACAATGTGGCGAGGTTATCGGCACTAAAGCGCTGCTGAGCACTTGGTTTATGGGCTGGTGATTTATAAGCAGCTGAATCATCGATGCGCAACTCATACAAGGCACTATATTGGCCACTTGATTGAGCCTGCAATCGAGCATGGCCTTTGGACATTTGTTTATTAACGGGGTTGCCATAATTTCGCTCAAAACCAATCAGTCGGTATTCCGTAATCAACCTTGGATTGAAGCGTAACTTGGCTTGTAAATAAGCTAAGCCTTGCTTTGCAGGCTCTGTGGCCTTGTCACTCTGTTTGATATTAATCAACAGCAGCAAGGTGTCATTATTATAAGGCGATGGCGCCAGTTCAGTATGTATCTGATAGTTTTCAGATAATGGCTGATACTGACTAAAGTCATATTGAAATGCGTTGAGTAAATTCTGGCTTTGGATGGTATTTTTTTCAGGCCAGATTTGCTGGTTGAGTAAGTGCTTTAGCCTGTTATAGTCGCTGATACAGCCGCTGCTATCCGTATTAAATGTCAGCAGGGATAATGGCGTTTCACCACTAACCATGTTGCCGCCATGACTCACAACAGCCTGCTGAGCAGCCACGCAGTTTGGCTGTAATGTTAGAGTTTCAGCAACCCCATTAACGCTTACAAGCAGCAATAGGCTTAGTTTGCACGCCTGATAAATTGTACATTTACTCATCTATGACTCCGTAATAACCACAATACTATTATTAACGTGCTCAGATTAAAAAAGGGTTATTTATCTTTCACATTTAATCACCCCCAAAACAAAACAATATAAATCAATACCATAAACCCAAAAGCACATTAATTATGCGTAACGTTAACGGGTTAATTTTTACCTTATCAATAACCCAAAACTTGCAGTACACGATTGCTGTTCGATGTTTACCAAAAGCCAGTATAAGCATTCGTAATCACAAACTGAGTTTCAGCCCCAAAAAACACTGAAATGCAGCGAAATGTGAGCCAACATGATATTATCTAGCCCCTTTTTTATAGGCGCAAAAATGCAGCCTATAATGCCTGTACCCTATGCAGGTATAAGTAAAATTATTCTAATATAATAAGTGTGTTAAGGAGTTATCATGCAAGCCCTTGTTGCCGTAGTTATGGGATCTAAGAGTGATTGGCCGACCATGGAAGCCGCCGCAGAAATTATGGATAAGCTGCAGGTGCCATATCACGTTGAAGTTGTCTCAGCGCATCGTACTCCTGACAAACTCATGGACTTTGCTAGCACTGCTGCTGGTAAAGGCTTTAAAGTCATTATCGGCGGCGCCGGTGGTGCAGCACATTTACCCGGTATGATTGCCTCAAAAACCCGCCTTCCAGTGCTGGGTGTGCCTGTGCAAAGCAAAGCGTTATCAGGCATGGACAGCTTACTGTCTATCGTACAAATGCCTAAAGGTATTGCAGTTGGTACCCTTGCTATTGGTACTGCTGGGGCGTTTAATGCCGGCTTACTTGCTAGCCAAATTCTTGCGGTTGAAGACAGTGAACTTGCAGCGCGTTTGGATGCTTTTCGTGAAGAGCAAACTAATTCAATCCTTGAAAATCCAGATCCGAGGGAAGCTTAATGGCTAAGCAGGACGGTGAGCAAAAAAATCAAACCCACGCTACACAGCACAATGTATGGGTTTTAGGTGATGGTCAATTAGGCGCTATGTTGTCCCATGCTGGGCAGCCTTTAGCGATTAATGTTCGTCCGGTTGATATTATGACCCCATCAGATGAGCGTTTACCTCTTAACGATACTGACGTCATCACCGCAGAACGAGAGCAATGGCCTGAATCAAACTTAAGCTTGCAACTTAGCAAGCATAAGCATTTCATTAATGGCCCGGTTTTTGGCCTGCTGGCAGACCGTTTTACCCAAAAAAGCTTATTGGATGAGTTAGCTGTACCAACGTCACCTTGGGAGCTGGTTGACGATAATACTCAAACGGCGCAGTTGCATCAGCAATATGGCGAGCGAGTATTATTAAAGCGCCGCACCGGTGGCTACGACGGCAAAGGTCAACACTGGTTAAAACAAGCTGAATCAACCACCATCCCTGTTGATTGGCGTAATGAAGCCATTGCTGAGCAAGCGATTAATTTTGATGAAGAAGTGTCATTAGTGGGCGTACGAACCCAAACCGGCGAATGCTTATTTTACCCGCTAGCGTTAAATCTCCATCAAGACGGTATTTTAATGGCATCGATTGCGCCATTATCGCGCTTAAACCACTTACAAGCCCAAGCTGAAGCCATGCTAAGTAAAATTATGCATAAGCTTGAGTATGTTGGAGTGATGGCGATGGAATGTTTCCGGGTTGGTGATGAATTACTGATTAATGAGTTAGCCCCTCGGGTTCATAACTCTGGTCACTGGACTCAATCAGGTTGTCATATCAATCAGTTTGAATTGCACCTGCGTGCCTTGTGCGGATTACCTTTACATACCCCACAAGTGAATCATCAATGTGTGATGGTGAACTTAATTGGTGTTGATAAAGATGACCGCTGGTTAAGCTTACCCAACGCTGAGTTATTCTGGTACAACAAAGAAGTTCGCGTCGGTCGTAAAGTGGGTCACTTAAACTTATCGGTTCATAATAGCGCGATGCTAACCGACAGTATTGGTCAGCTACAACAATGGATGCCGCAGCTGTATCAAGCGCCATTAGCCTGGGTTTTAGATGAATTTAGCGCTGATTAAGATCAATGGCACTTAATCGTAACCCATAAAAAAGGAGCTAAGGCTCCTTTTTTATGGACTATTGATTTGCAAGTAATGATTTAGCTAGGGTTTAAATACACACTCGAGTGAGTACTTTCTCAAGATGCTCAGAGCTGGTTTGTTGCCTATAAGCGCGGTCTGAAATCGCTTTTAAGCTCTGCTGCACTTCATGACTCAAACGGGTAATTTCCAGCGCTCGACTACTGATACTGTTAGTGGAAGATTGCTGCCCTTGAATGCTGTAGGTCATATTACTGGCAACACTATCAAGTTGCTCAAATGCGCCGCCAATATCAGTAAATGCTTGGGTGACCCGCAGGCATTGTTGCACGCTTTCATTAGTCACTCTTTGACTGTCGCTAATGGCATTAACAGCATTACCCGCTTTGGCTTGCAGCTCTAAAACAATAGTTTGAATTTCTACCGTCGACTCCTGAGTGCGATGAGCTAATGCGCGAACCTCATCAGCCACAACCGCAAAACCGCGGCCTTGCTCACCGGCTCTAGCGGCCTCAATGGCAGCGTTTAGCGCCAATAGGTTGGTTTGCTCGGCAATACTTTTAATCACTTCTAAAACATTACCAATTTTCTGGCTGTCGCTGTTTAATAAATCTAAATCAGATACCAAACTTTCAATGCCATTGGCAAAGGTGGTCATGGCAGTTTGATTACTTAACGCATCATTATTACCGAGCTCAAGTAATTGCTTCACTTCCGTAGAGGTTGATTTAAATTCGTCGGCATTGATTGATAACTCATCTGCCGTTTTCACTATGTCTGCTAATGAGCTTGAAATAAGCTCGGTTTCAGCAGTGCTTTTGGCAACGGATGATTCAGCCGAATTCATTTGCTGCGCCAACTCCTGCGAGCCATGGTGAAAATTATTGGCATCTTGCTTAATGTCATCTAAAACCAATTTCAGTTCTTCAATAAAACCACTAAGGTCGTTGGTAATTTTCGCCAGTAAATCATTACCACTATCGATTAGCGGCTTTTTAGGGGCGGCTTTCGTACTAATAACTAAACTTAGATACTCAGCCAGTTGACTCAAGCGTGTGTGTAAAAACTGCTTAAATAAATACAGACCTACTATCGTTTGCGCCGCACCTAATAGCGCGACAATAAGTAACAGCGTGGTTTTATCAATTTGAGAAGGTAAAAATGCAATGATGACCAATGCCACCAGCACCAACGAGATTAACGGATAAAGCAGTGTTGCCTGTAATTTATTATTATTGTGAGATTGCATATACAGTTCCGAAAGTAGTGATTATATTTTTCTAGCAACTCGTCATGAGCTTTTAGCGCTAGCGGTGCTTAACATTGATCCCCCCAAAAAGCCATATAGCCTCAAGGGTTACAAATTGTCACAAGCGGTTTTATTACTATCGGAATAAGCTGCAAAAAGTTTAGCGTTAATTGTTAAATATTTATGAACAAGGTTAAGTATAAAAACTGATCTAACCAAGAGAAAGTAAAAGCCCCGCGAATGCGAGGCTGATGAGAATGACAATAACTAATGCGTATTAACCGAAAAATAACCGCCATAACCAGGAAGAGTCGAGATCTTCTTTACAGGTATGATACTGAGCAGCGTAATTTCTGGCGCGAGCATCAACACGATTAGCAACAGGTCCAAGCCATGCTTTAGCTTTATAGCTGCCACGTTTATAGCCGCCCCAACCTTCGTGATAATTCAAATACTGATTTTTCGCATCCCATTTTGACACCCCATTAATGGCATGGGTTTTATAGATAAACCAGCCCATAAAATCCATCGCATCATCAAAATTACTGCGACTTGACCATGAATTACCGGTTTCACGTACATAGTCATCCCATGTCATGGTTTTTGCTTGAGCATAGCCATAGGCATCACTTGCGCGGCCAATAGGAATAAAGCCCCAAAAGTATTCCATTGGTGGCGCGGCATTATGTTTAAACGAGCTTTCTTGGAACATCATAGCTAAAGGCACATGTACTGGTACGCCCCACTTTTCGCGCGTTTTTACCGCCGATTTATACCAAGAGCGATTTTCTTGAAATATTGAGCATAAATTATCAGGCTCTTTAGGTGGCGGAGTTGCACAGCCCGTAAGCTGTAAAAGAAACATTGCGCCCAAAGCACGAAAAAACCACGTCATAAATGCCCTTAAAGTAATCAATATCAGGAGTTAACTAAAGCGATTCGATTTTCACATCAAAATAAACTAGATGCAAACCACGGCGTTAAAAAATAGAACTTAATCTGTCGCTAGAATGCGACCATTGGTATTAGTCAAAAAATACTTGAACTCAAGTCTGACAATAAAGCTGGGCTAGAGGGAGGTTCAGCGGCTAAGGTTTTCTAAAAAGACTATCAAGGTAACATTTAATATCGGAATAAATGAGTAACTAAACCATTAAATTATTGCCTAATTGGGGACACTTATCGCGCCTAAGCGGCACATTAATTATCGGGGTTGGCAAACTCACATTCATGGGGCTCTTGCTGCCATATGACGGGTTGCCAGTAATCGGTATTCTCGCCAGTATAAATTCTATCTTGATTAAATTCAGCCGCTAAATGAAGCTGCAGGTGCGCTTTCACATCAACATCAATATTTTTAGGCTTACGGGCAGCAAGCTTAACTTTTAACTCAGGCGACTCAATGAGCTCTGCCACGGTAAACTCATGTTTTCCTGCGGTTAATTTATAATAAGGCCTTGAGATAACAGGCTTACCATCAAGATGAGTCACCACCACGCGATAAAGACTCTGCGAGGTCGGTGGGGTTATATAACTCGCCACCGAGCCACAGATAGCTTGCTCATCCACTGATGATGCACAGCCTTGTAATAGACCCAGCACCACCACAGATAAAGCTAGCCTTTTCATTAACGACACGCTGCGGCAGGTTTGGATAAGTCAGCAAAATAATCAGCTAAAAACTCATCAAAGCCGACACTCGGTAACGCTTCCGCCATATGCTGTTGAGCAAGTGATAGTGCCGCCTCTTCAACATAGCCAGCTTCCACCTCAGCGGATAATGGGTAGTCAGATAAATATTGCTGATAATCTAGCGCCAGTTTTTTCACCCAACTGCTATGATCTTGACCTTGATTAACCACATCGTCCAGCACGCGACCCGATAGGGTTAAACTTGGATCGTCGATAGCGGCTTGCCATTGCGATAATGCCTGTTGGTATGCATTACCAGAATCACCATCTAACAACTTAGCGAGGCGAGACAGAGGTTCAAATATGTCATTCAGCCATTGAGTGCGGCTAATTGACTGACCATTTTTAATTAGCTCAAGCCCAGGTTTTCGACCTTCAACTACCACAGCTTGCAAGTTAGCGGCGATTTCCTGCTCTGCAGCGCAATCACTTTTTTCTGATGACGACAGCAAGCAGTACAGCAAGAATAAGTCTAAAAATCTTACCTGACTGGCATCAATACCAATTGGGCTATAAGGGTTTACATCTAATGCACGCACTTCAATGTATTCAACTCCAGCGCGAGACAATGCCTCTGAAGGTTTCTCACCTGCTTTGGTGACTCGCTTGGCACGAATTGGCGAGTAAAACTCATTCTCAATTTGCAGCACATTGCTATTGAGCTGACGATATTCACCATCGACTTTAACGCCGATTTTCTCAAAACTGGCAGAAGGCATGCGAATGGCTTCGCCCACCCCTTGTAAATATTCAGGCAGTGAGTTGTAACTGATGTTTAAGCGTTCTTGCTCTTTATTGGTGTAACCTAAATCGCTCATACGAAGTGAAGTCGCATATGGCAGGTATAAGGTGCCCTTACCGGTTTTCTTAAAATCAAATCCGACGTTTTTATCTTTAATGAACGAGCCACACAGCGCAGGAGATGAACCAAAGAAATACGGTAATACCCAAACTAAACGGCGATAATTACGGATCATGCCAAAGTAAGACTCTGAGATGAACTCACAGCGCGACACTGACTTATCAGTGCGTTCATATAAGCTATCCCACAATTGTTCAGAGACTGAAAAATTGAAATGCACCCCTGCAATAATTTGCATGAGTGCGCCGTATCTATGGGTTAAGCCTTTACGGTATAAGGTTTTCATTTGACCGTTATTAGAACTGCCATAACGGGCAATAGGAATATCTTTTTCATCGCCGACATAACACGGCATGCTCACAGGCCATAGCGTCTGGCCATTCATGTTTTTAACACTGTAGGCGTGAGTTTGAGTTAACCCTTCAAGTAAGGTGTCAATATTAGTATTCACCGGGGTAATGAACTCAAGTAAAGACTCACTATAATCAGTGGTAATACGAGAATGCGTTAAGGCTGAGCCGAGCTTTTGCGGATGGCTATCCATCGCAAGGTGGCCAGTGCTTTCGATGCGCAGCGCTTCGCGCTCAATGCCTCGTACCATGCCGAGTAAAGATTCACGCCCTTGGGCATTTGATAGATAATCGACTGTTTCATTGAATGAATTCAATTTGCTGTTCTCTTGTAGTGACTCGCTTATGCGACATTCAAACTGCTAGACCTGATATTTAGCACTAACATTTCTTTAAACCAATTAAAAGCATGTTATTAAACACATATGAGCTCACAGTAAAAAGCATTTTCAGCCATTCTACACTCACTATGTTTTACAAATAAAAAACGGTAACAGTTAACCTGTCACCGTTAATTACTAAATTCTAGCATTTTTAAATGGCTATCAAACCCTATATCTGATCTATATAAGGTTTTTTATCCTAAAAACAACTGCGATGCTTATTTTATTTCAACTATAGGATAGTCCAAAGCTTGCAACTTAGGCAGAATAGCAGCTTTATCGCCCACAATCAGCATCACCATCTGTGATAAGTCTAATTGCGTGGCAGCTAACTCATTTAGCTCAGCACGCGAAACTTGTTGAACAATATTTGCCTGCTGCTCAGTAAAGTTGTCATCAAGTTGGTAACGCTGAATCATCCGCATGAAGCCCGCTTTTTGATAAGGCGTTTCGTAGTCTAATGCTTTACCTTGTGAAATTGAGCTACGTAAAAAAGTTAACTCCTCTTCGCTCATACCTTGCTGCTGATATAGATTAATCTCGTTAATAAACTCAATAAGTGACTCTGCAGTCACATCAGTGCGGACACTGGCTGAAGCCATAAATCGCCCTACTAAACTGTCACCATTAAAACCACTGCGAGCACCATAGGTATAACCTTTGTCTTCCCGCAAATTGAGGTTTATCCGACTGTTAAATGCGCCACCTAATGGGTAATTCATTAAGTAAGACTTAAAGTAGTCGCCTGTTGCATCATAGGTTAACGCCCGCTTACCAATATTAATAACCGACTGCGCCGCATCTGGTTTATCAATAATGTAAATGGTGCCACCAGCAAGCTCTGGTAATTGCGGTAATACAAATGGCGAGCTGGCACTGCCTTGCCAAGCTGCAAACGGGCTTAATAACGGCAGCACTTGTTGCTTGCTTAAATCAGATACCAGCACCATTTTGGCATTACCCGCTCGATACTGCTGCTGATAAAACTGTTTAACATCCTCAAGGGTTAATCCGGCAACACTTTCTAAGGTGCCAGAAGCATTGACGCTTAACGGGCTGTTTTCACCATAAAGTAACGATGAAAAGCCTTGGCGCGCTAAAAAGTTAGGATCTGACTCTTGATGCTGTAAACCTTGTAATTGCTGCTGTTTAAGGCGCTGAAAGTCAGCCTCAACAAAACCTGGGGTAAATAGCTTCTCTTGTAATATCGCTAAAGTCGGCGCGAGATTTTCAGTCAAACTTGAAAGCTGAATATAGCTTTGTGAGCCCGATGCACCAAAGGACACACTACTGCCAAGCATTTCTAATGCGCCAGCTAGTTCTTCAGTTGAACGTTTAGCGCTTGATTCATTGAGCATAGATGCCGTTAATGACGCCACGCCCGCTTTACCTTGGGGCGCAACGCGGTGGCCGCCTTCAAGATAAATCAGTAATTCAACGGTTGGAGTTTCATGGCTCTCAGTACCCATGACTTCAATACCATTGGTCAGTGAAGCATTCCATAACTCAGGCACTTTTAGTACTGGCGCATCACCCACCTTTGGCATAATAGTACGATCAAAGTTTGAGGTAATTTGTCTGACGTTATCGACGCCGCTCACGGCTTCTGGCGCTACCGGCATCATGGTTGGGGTAAAGTTATCTTCAGCGGCAATTAATTGTTTTGCCCCTTCAGGTACAACGCTCATGACCACCATAGGTTTGTCTTTGATATACGTATTAAACACCCGCATTACATCATCTTTGGTGACACTGGCATAACGGGCCAAGTCACTGGCTACCATGTCAGGGTTGTCAAAAAAGGTTTGATTGTAGGCCAGAGTTGATACCTTACCTTTTACACTTTGCATGCCAAAAATAGTATCGGCTTCAAACTGTACTTTAACCTTTTGTAAGTCATCATCTGTCACGCCACGCTGCTCAAACTCCTTAATAGAGTCATTAATTTTCTGCTCAAGCGTCGCAAGCGTTGCCCCCGAAGCGGGATTAGCCAGTGCATACAAGGTTAAGCTACAAGCTAACTCTTGGCATGGATGACCTACCGAGGCTTGTACTGCATAACCATCTTTGACTAAGTTTTTGTATAGCAGTGAGGTTTTACCGCCACCGAGAATATTGGCTAATAAATCCAGCGCGGCCTCATCTTTATGTCGAGCGTATACTGTGGGGAAACCCATATAAATCAGCGGCAAATGAACTTTATCTTCCATTGAAATATAACGGGTTTTATCTAAGACCACTGGGGTTTTAGGATCTGCTGACACCTCTGGACCACGTTTTAGCTCACCAAAATACTTATTCACCATGGCTAGTGTTTGCATTTCATCGAAATCACCACCAATGGTTAAGGTAGCGTTATTAGGGCCATACCAGCGCTTAAAGAAATTACGCACATCATCAACACTGGCACGTTCTAAATCTTCTGGCCAACCTATCACTGGCCACGAATACGGATGCCCAGCAGGATACATTGCTTGGTTAAAGCGCTCATTCAAACGGCCATAAGGTTGATTATCAATTCGCTGAGCGCGTTCATTTTTAACTGTCTCACGCTGGACTTCAAATTTTTCACTGGTCAATGCTGGCAATAAAAAGCCCATACGATCAGATTCAAGCCAGAGCATTTTTTCCAGCTGGTTGCTGGGTACAGTCTCAAAATAATTGGTTCTATCGGTATTGGTGGTGCCATTTAAGGTGCCACCAGCCTCAGTAACGACTTTGAAATGCTGCTCATCGCCGACATTTTGCGAGCCCTGAAACATCATGTGCTCAAATAAATGGGCAAAGCCACTGCGCCCCGCCACTTCACGAGCTGAGCCCACATGATAAGTGACGTCAACATGAACGAGAGGGTCTGAGGTATCTTGATGTAAAATCACCGTAAGACCATTTTCTAGCTGATATTTCTTATAAGGAATACCCACAGAGTCACTTTGAGCGACGGTTTCAACTAATGTGACCCCTTGAGGTAACGCAGGGGAAATTGTTGCTTCATGTGCGCAGCCACTAATGGCGATAGAGATCGCTGCTGCCAAGATCCATTTCTTCACTTATATACTCCTTGAAATCTAGCCAATGAAATCAGTCAATGTGATGCTATGAGTCGTTTTATACCTTGTTGGTTCAATCGCAGATAAAAATATCCTCTCCAATCAGATAGCTAACAACAGTGATCACCATAGGGTTTTATAAAAAAACCAATAAACAGTTGTTTTACCATGCCAACATAAAGGCAGCCACTATTAATGAGTAACGAATCGTTTTACCGATTAACATCATGACAGTAGACGGGATAATAGGTAGCTTTAACCAGCCAGCAAGTAAACATAGAATATCGCCAATTAATGGCAACCAAGAAAGCAGCAACGCCCAATAGCCATATTTTTCAATTAATTTTAATCCATGTTGGTATTTCTTACTCGCTAGATCCTCTGGCGTCTTAGCAAAGCGACCTAAATAGCCTAAATAGTAACTGCTTATTGCTCCTAAGGTGTTACCAACACTGGCAGCCACCAGCAGCGCAAGCCAGGTTTCTGGTTGATCCGTAAGTAAGGCTACAAGTAAAACTTCTGAACCTCCTGGTAACAAAGTTGCCGCTAAAAAAGCCCCGCTGAACATTAACCACAATGCAGTCATTTACTTTACCTAATGATATCTATAGTGTTTTAGCAATTAAACTCGTAATATAAAAACGAGTTAACAAGCTGTTGAATTTCAATATGTAATTAACAAATTGAAAAAATGATATAAGTTATATTAAAAACGGTTTGTCCCGACGATATTCGCTGAATACAATTCGAAAAATATTACCTAAAAGACTCTAATTAGGCTGGCTTAAAATAGCCTGAAGTCAATGGCTAAACTCAGTTTATACCGCTAACGTAATACATAGCTACAATGACTATTCAATGGCCTTTTGTGTGATTGTATAAGGTTATTGAAATAATAATCCTCTTGCTG
Organism: Shewanella sp. 10N.286.52.C2; assembly: GCF_002874545.1. Classification (NCBI taxonomy): domain Bacteria; kingdom Pseudomonadati; phylum Pseudomonadota; class Gammaproteobacteria; order Alteromonadales; family Shewanellaceae; genus Shewanella; species Shewanella sp. 10N.286.52.C2. The sequence continues at coordinate 164,403 of NZ_MCTV01000068.1, read as the reverse complement.
GTAACGACTGGCAAGCATAATAAATAGTTGGAACCTTGATGATTTTTCAAACCTTGAAACGCATTCCTTTTTGGCAAAAAGTACTCGCAGGCTTTGCCTTAGGTATCCTTGCAGGTGTAGCTTTAGGCGAAAGTGCAGTAATACTAAAACCTTTAGGTGATTTATTTATTAGCGCCATCAAAATGTTGGTTGCACCTTTAGTTTTTTGCGCCATCGTTGTCAGTATTACCTCATTAGGCTCACAAGCTAATTTAAAGCGCTTAAGCTTTAAAACCTTAGGCATGTTCATGTTTACTGGCACCATGGCATCGTTTATTGGTTTAGCCATTGGTAGCTCATTTGATATGGGCGGCAGTTTAGAACTAGCGACCTCAGAAGTGCGCGACCGTGATATCCCAGGGTTTGCCCAAGTATTACTAAACATGATCCCAGTAAACCCTTTTGCATCATTAGCTGAAGGTAAAGTCCTGCAAATTATCGTGTTTGCAGCGCTCGTTGGTATTGCAATTAACGCCGTTGGTGAAAAGGCAGAGCCACTTAAGCGCACCATTGAAGCAGGTTCAGAAGTAATGTTTGAACTAACCCGCATGGTACTAAAGCTTACCCCTATCGGCGTGTTTGGCTTGATGGCATGGGTTGTTGGTGAATACGGCCTGTCAACTTTACTGCCATTAGGTAAGTTTATTGTGGCTATTTATGTGGCCGCATTAATTCATATTATTTTTGTTTATGGTGGTTTAGTGAAGTTTGCTGCCGGCCTAAGCCCTGTACAATTTTTCCGTAAAGCAATGCCTGCTCAACTAGTGGCATTTAGCACCGCATCAAGTTTTGGCACCTTACCAGCAAGTAGTAAATGTACTGAGTCTATGGGTGTATCAAAGCGCTATAGCGCCTTTGTATTGCCGTTAGGCGCTACCATGAACATGGATGGCTGTGGCGGTATTTACCCTGCTATTGCGGCGATATTTATTGCGCAAATTTACGGTATTCCACTGGATATGACCGACTACATGCTCATTGCGGTAACGGCAACTGTGGCGTCAGTAGGTACAGCAGGTGTTCCAGGTAGTGCGATGGTGATGCTAACAGTGACCTTGGGCGTGGTTGGTTTACCCCTTGAAGGCATTGCCTTTATCGCCGCTATTGACCGCGTTATTGATATGATCCGCACTGCAACCAATGTCACTGGTGACATGATGACAGCTGTGGTTGTTGGCAAAAGCGAAGGCCAATTCGATGAGCAACAGTTTTATTCAGATGAAAAAGCGCTAAATCAAGCGGCTTAAATCGAGTCGCTCAGCAGCGAAAATTTATTAAAAAACGGCTAACTCAAACTGAGTTAGCCGTTTTTATTTAAGCGTTAACTGTTCAGACCAACTGCTTAAAAGCTAAGGCTAGAACTTAGCATTAGCCCATAACCACAGTTTATCAGTATCGACTTTACCTGCAGCAGTATCGCCTTTTGAATACGCGGCGTATTTAACCCCTAAGGTATAATTTTTTGTCACCGGCACGCTGAAGACTGCATTAATTTCAGACCCTAAATCATCCACTAAAGCCGATGATTCATCAGCCTCAAAATCGTGATATACCAGCGCCCATTTACCGCCAATCACCTTACCGCCAATTGAGGCGTAAAGATCGGCTAAGCCTTGTTTAGGGGTTGATAAAAACTGATCTGACCAACCGTTAAAGCCATGCAAGGTCGCTAAAGGTGTTTGGAAACCATAGTCGCCGCCGTCTGATCCCAATACTTCATAACCCACTTTAATAGTAATCGCCGAAAAACCGACTCCAGCCTCAACGCTCATATAATCAGCTGAATAGGACAAGTCTGCGTTATCAGAATCCTGGGTGGCATACTCTGCTGAATACAATACTTTGATATCACCCACATCGGTATTACCAGCAAAGCGTAAACCATAGGTATCAAGGCCGTTATCAATGGCGCTATCTTCTTCTAGTAAATACCCATAACCACTTAAGGTACCAAAATCGGTTTTTAGTGAAGCATTTATCAGGTTATCTTTTGAATCGATATCTTTTTCCTGTGCAAAGATACGATTACGCTGGCTGATATAGCCGTAGTCAATTTTAAATACATCGTTAAATTTGTACTCTAACATCACCCCATCGAAGGTCTGTCTATCTTGACGCCAGCCCACATGACCCACAAAGCGTTGGTTATCAAAGGTAATGACTTGGCGACCACCTTTAACGGTAAAGCCTTCATAGTTATATTTTACAAAGAATTGATCAAACTCGGTGGTTTCTGGATCGGCAATCACTGAATATTGCGGATTTTTACCTAAGGTATTGTTGTAATCATCAACGCCGGCAACCACACGTGAATCTTCAAACTCAAGGGTGGACGAAAAACCATAGTAATCAGCTGTGGCATAAGTCAGACGAGTGCGAAGGGTTAAACCATCAGCATCTTTTAAGGCATTATCTTGATCAACCATTTCATAACGCAAATTCAAGTCGACCTTAACGCTGCCTTGGGTGACCGCATCAGCAACGGACTGGGTCGTTTCAGCATGAGCCGAGCCCATGGCCAACAAGGTTAATGATAGCGGCGCCGCAAGGCTTACTATCGATTTGGTTAATTTGCTATTAATCAGTGCTGCGAGTTGCTTCTGTTTCATCATCTTTCCTTTTATATTTATAACTAAACTGTTCCATGCATCAGTGTTAAACCGCTTCAGCCTGTTCATCTGATGTAGTTAATGACTTACTAATATTAATAGGCTCTACTTTGCGCTGTTTCTCATAAAGAAACTTCAGTACTTCGGCCCGCAAACGGTTGTATTCAGGATCTTCTGCTAGCGCCAGACGATCTCTTGGGCGGGGTAAATCAACTGTAAGAATTTCACCCACGGTTGCTTCTGGGCCATTGGTCATCATCACAATGTTGTCTGACAGCAATACCGCTTCATCCACGTCATGGGTGATCATGATGACGGTATTATTAAGCTCCAGTTGAATTTCCATCAGCGAGTCTTGCATATGGGCTCGGGTCAAAGCATCGAGCGCCCCAAAAGGCTCATCCATCAATAGCACTTCAGGTTCCATTGCCAAGGCTCTGGCGATGCCCACTCGTTGTTTCATGCCGCCAGATATTTCACTGGGCAGTTTGTGCATCGCATGATCCATATGCACTAGGCTCAGGTTGTATTCAATCCATTGCTTCATTTCAGCTTTTGACTTAGTGCCTTTAAACACCTGCTTTACTGCTAATTCCACATTTTGATATGAGGTTAACCAAGGCAATAAAGAGTGGTTTTGAAACACCACAGCTCGCTCAGGGCCGGGCTCTGAGACTTCAGTACTATTTAAAATCACCCCACCTTTGGTGGCCTGATATAGCCCCGCCACAATATTGAGTACGGTTGATTTACCACACCCCGAGTGACCAATAAGCGAGACAAACTCACCTTTATTAATTTTTAAATTGACTTCCTTTAGCGCCTTAAACGGCCCATTTGGGGTTGGAAAGTCCATGTCGATATTACTAATGTCTAAAAATACACTCATAAGATTTATCCTTATTCCTCAACGAACTCTTCAACCAGTTAGTGACTTTTATCCCAAGAGAACCAGCGCTGTAGTGCCAGTACGCCACGGTCTAACAAAAAGCCAATAAAGCCAATCACAATCACTGCCGCCATTATTCGTGACAGAGATTCTGAACTGCCGTTTTGGAACTCATCCCAAACAAACTTTCCAAGCCCAGGGTTTTGCGCCAACATTTCTGCGGCAATTAACACCATCCATGCCACTCCTAGGGATAAACGCATGCCAGTAAAAATCAGTGGTATTGATGCTGGTAGCACGATTTTTTGTACGTGGGTTAACGGTGATAAGCGCAGCACCCGGCTGACATTGAGTAAGTCAGAATCAATGGATGCCACCCCTATTGAGGTATTGATGACCATCGGCCACAGACTACAGAGGGTGACGGTTAACATGGAGTTGATAAATGATTTAGAGAACATAGGATCTGGTGACACATATAACGCGCTCACCACCATGGTCACCAACGGCAACCATGCCAGTGGTGACACAGGTTTGAATATTTGCACTATCGGATTAACCGCTGCATTAACGGTTTTACTTAACCCCATCCAGATCCCCATGGGGATAGCAATAATGGCGGCTAGTATAAACCCAGACATAACCGTGATAAGTGAGGTCACTATCTGATCGAAGAAGGTTTCCTTACCGGTATACGTTCTGGTTTTCGCTTGATAACTGGGATCGGCAGCCAGCCTTGCATTATTGCGAACTTGTTGGCGCTCATAAAAAGCCGCCGCCTTTTCTCGCTCGGCATTATGCTCTTGGTAAAGCCCATCGAACTGACCTATAACAGCCACAGGACCAGGAAACTTACCTAGGGATGTATTAATATTATTGGCTGTAATTGACCAAATAACCAAAAACACGGTAATACCGATGAGCGGTAATAATAATGCTTTGCTCATTGCCGCTGATTTGGCTAACAACGAAGTTACAGCCGACTTATCCATAGGGAGTCTCTGCGCTAATCTTGCAATGGTTGTCATAGGTCTATCCTCACTTCGATAGCTCTTACTTGCATAAAATCTGAATCAAACTCGACATAAAACTCGAGATAAAGTACTTAAGCTCAGGCTTACAGTTTGTCGCCTTGTTTTAATCCGATACTGAACTTGTTGATATAGGCATTCGGTGCACTACCGTCATACACAATGTCATCAATAAAATGTTGCTGCGGCTTTTTAAAGCCCGTTTCAGTAGCAAAGTCAGGGAAATGTTTGGCATCAATACTTTTATCATCAATTAACGATTGCGCCGCTTTTGCATAGATATCTGGACGGTAAACCTTGGCAGCTATCTCTTTGTACCAAGTATCAGGCTTATCATCTGAAATCTGTCCCCAACGACGCATTTGGGTTAAGTACCAAATCGCATCTGAGTAATATGGGTAGGTTGCGTTATAACGAAAGAACACGTTGAAATCAGGCACCGCGCGCTTATCACCTTTCTCATATTCAAAGGTGCCCGTCATGCTATTGGCAATCACATCGTAATCAGCGCCAACATAGTTAGATTGAGATAAGATTTTCACAGCTGCTGGGCGGTTAGCATTGTTGTTTTCGTCTAACCATTTAGCCGCTTTAATTAATGCTCTAGTTAAGCGAATAGTGGTGTTTGGATACTTTTCAGCAAATTCTGCAGTAATACCAAATACTTTTTCAGGGTTATCTTTCCAAATTTCATAATCGGTAACCACTGGCACCCCGATGCCTTTAAATACCGCTTGTTGGTTCCAAGGCTCACCAACGCAGTAGCCATAGATGGTGCCAGCTTCAAGGGTTGATGGCATTTGTGGTGGCGGCGTAACAGATAAGTAAGCTTCAGCGTCAAGTTGTCCTGAAGTATCACCTTTGTGAGGCGCATAAAAACCGGGGTGAATACCACCAGCGGCTAACCAATAACGTAGTTCATAGTTGTGGGTAGAGACTGGAAATACCATACCCATTTTAAAGGGCTTACCTTGCTCGTTATATTTATCTACCACAGGTTTGAGCGAGTCTGCTTTAATGGGATGAACCGGTTTACCATCAGCATTTTTAGCGATGTTAGGCTTCATTTGCGCCCAAATATCATTGGATACAGTAATAGCATTACCATTTAAATCCATTGAAAAAGGCGTAATGATATGGGCTTTGGTACCATAACCAATCGTGGCTGCAATAGGCTGACCTGCTAGCATATGCGCCCCATCTAAGCGGCCATCAATCACGCCGTCCAGTAACACTTTCCAGTTAGCTTGAGCTTCGATGGTGACGTATAAGCCTTCTTCTTCGAAATAACCATTTTCATAAGCGATAGCGATAGGCGCCATATCGGTCAGTTTAATAAAACCAAATGTCAGCTCTTCTTTTTCAGGAAAGCCTACTTCTGCAGTGGCAACATTAACTTGCATCGCTGCACCAATACTTAGCGCGACCGCAAGCTGTTTAAAAGACGTTTTCCAGTTCATCGTTTATCCCTTTTAAGTTTAAAATGACTTAAAACAAAAAAGGCGCTTTAATTATCCCTAAGGAATAATTAAAGCGCCTTTGCTTTATCGTTAATGTGTTCCATCTTGTCGCTCTGCATAAATATTCAACAAACTGCAGATTAAACCAATAAATAGTCTCAATGACGAGTATTGTTGTCATAGTCCATTCAGTAACCATGCCATAAATGTAAACCTCTGTTATAAATGATTAAATGTGTTTGCAACTGAAAAACCTATTGCCCCTAAGCGTCCGTAACGGTGCAAGATAAAATACTGTTGCACTTTTTTGGGCAGCATTTAACTTTAGACTAGCACCGGAACTTGGGGTTTAGTTGCTGACTGTGTAGGTGATTGCGTATGTGATTGTGATTGTGTATGTGATTGTGTTAGTCGCAGAGTAAATGATTAAGTCATGGCTGTGTCGATAACTAAACCGATAGATAAGCAAATGAAATTGAGCTACCGATATAAAAAAGCCACTTAATCTGGTGATTAAGTGGCTTTTATTTAGCAACTAATGCGAGTAACTAATCTGAATCACTAACTTAAGCTAATTGAGACGCATTAGCTGATGGTTACTCTTGTTGAAACAACTCTGGTTAGCCTAATACCGCAAGTAGTACACCTGCAGCAACAGCACTACCTAATACACCAGCCACGTTTGGCCCCATAGCATGCATCAGCAAGAAGTTTTGGTTATTAGCTTCAAGACCTACCTTGTTAACAACGCGCGCCGCCATCGGCACTGCAGAAACTCCTGCTGCGCCAATCAATGGGTTAACTTTGCCACCAGATAGCTTAGACATGAACTTCGCCATTAATACCCCTGAAGCAGTACCAATACTAAATGCCACGGCACCTAAAATAAGAATACCCAAGGTTTCAATGCGTAAGAACTGTTCTGCCTGTAATTTAGAGCCTACAGCTAAACCTAAAAAGATAGTCACAATATTGATAAGCTCGTTTTGCGCGGTAGAAGATAGTCTATCAACCACGCCAGACTCACGCATTAAGTTACCTAAACAGAACATGCCCACTAAAGGCGACGCCGCTGGTAGGAACAAAATCGTTAGACCGACAACCATCAAGGGAAAGATAATTTTCTCTTTCTTACTGACTTCACGTAGCTGCTCCATTTTGATGCTACGCTCTGACTCATTGGTTAATAGACGCATAATTGGCGGCTGAATTAACGGCACTAATGCCATGTATGAATAAGCTGCAACAGCAATCGCACCTAATAAATCAGGGGCTAGTTTTGAGGCTAAGAAAATCGCAGTTGGACCATCTGCACCACCAATAATCGCAATGGCTGCGGCGTCAGTCATGCTGAACTCAAAACCCGGCACCACATTAAGAGCAATTGCACCTAATAAAGTCGCAAATATCCCGAATTGGGCTGCAGCGCCCAACAATAAGGTTTTTGGGTTAGCGATTAATGCACCAAAATCGGTTAATGCCCCCACGCCCATGAAAATCAGTAATGGAAATATGCCGGTCTCAATGCCCACATGGTAGGCGTACCAAAGTAAGCCGCCTTCTTCAGTGAAACCCGCATTTGGAATATTCGCCAGTATGGCACCAAACCCAATAGGCAATAATAGTAATGGCTCGAAGCCTTTTGCTATTGCGAGATACAGTAATAAACCGCCTATTGCCATCATAAATAATTGATCAAGAGCGAAGTTAGCAATGCCTGTCTCAGACCAAAAGGCCAGTAATCCTTCCATGCTATCTCCTACGCTAATGCTAACAATGGTGAACCAACCGAAACGGCATCACCTTGCTTAACTGAAATATTTTTGATGAAACCTGTTATTGCTGCGCGCACTTCAGTTTCCATTTTCATTGCTTCAAGGATTAACACCACATCACCTTCATTGACGTGATCGCCATCGTTTACCAATACTTTAAAAATATTACCCGACAGCGGTGCATTCATGGTGGCTTTCACTTCATCGCTCACAGGTGCAGCAGCAACAGTTGGAGCAACGGCAGCAGGTGCTGCTGATGTCGGCACGATCTGGCTGATATCGCCTCCTTCGCTTACCTCAACCACAAAGCTTTGTCCTTGCACATTAACAGTGTAGGTTTCAGCGCCTTTTTCAGCTTTAGCCGCAGGCACGGCCATATCATCAGCACTTGGCACTGGCTCAAAGGCATCAGGGTTACCGCGATTAGTCAGGAACTTAAGACCAATTTGATTAAATAGGGCATAGGTCATTACATCATCATCAGTTTCTGCGGCTAATGTAATACCGTCTTTCTTAGCGATGTCAGCAAGCTCGCTGCGAAGCTTATCTAATTCAGGTTCAATTAAATCTGCAGGGCGACAAGTAATAGCCTCTGCGCCATTTAATACCCGTGCTTGCAGCTCGGCATTAACCGGAGCCGGCGTTGCACCGTATTCGCCTTTCAGTACACCTTCGGTTTCTTTAGCTAAGGTTTTATAACGCTCGCCCATTAAGACATTAATCACTGACTGGGTGCCGACAATTTGCGAGGTTGGTGTAACCAATGGCAAAAAGCCAAGATCTTCACGCACACGAGGGATCTCTTCTAACACCTCATCCATTTTATCTGCAGCGCCCTGCTCTTTGAGCTGGTTTTCCATGTTAGTTAACATGCCACCTGGCACTTGTGCACGAAGAATACGTGAATCAATGCCTTTAAGCGCCCCTTCAAAACGGGCATATTTCTTACGTACTTCTCTAAAGTAAGCGGCAATTTCTTCTAATGCTGCCATGTCGTAACCCGTGGCGCGGCCCGAGTCTTCTGCCATAGCAACTAATGTTTCAGTAGCTGAATGGCCATAGGTTTGGCTCATGGTTGAAATCGCGGTATCAAGAATATCAACACCAGCCTCAATGGCTTTTTGATAGGTTGCAGTACTTAAACCCGTTGTAGCATGACAATGCATAGAAACGGTTAAGTCAGTTTGAGATTTTAAACGGCTGATAAGATCATAAGCTTGCATTGGCTTAAGTAAGCCTGCCATATCCTTGATGCACAGTGAGTCACAGCCCATGTCTTCAAGGTTTTTAGCCATATCAACCCAAGTATCCACGTTATGAACTGGGCTACTAGTAAATGAAATCGTACCTTGTGCATGACCGCCGACTTGCTTAACTGCTTTAACCGCAGTTTCTAAGTTACGCACATCATTCATGGCATCGAAAATTCTGAAAACATCAACACCATTGGTATGGGCACGCTCAACAAAGCGGGTCACCACATCATCGGCGTAATGACGATAGCCTAATAAATTCTGACCACGCAATAGCATTTGCTGTGGTGTATTTGGCATCGCCTTTTTCAGCTCTCTGATACGATCCCAAGGGTCTTCGCCTAAATAACGAATACAAGAATCAAACGTAGCACCGCCCCAAGACTCTAAAGACCAAAAACCAATATTATCCAGTAAAGGTGCAATAGGTAACATATCGTCTAAACGTAAGCGCGTGGCTAAAATAGATTGATGGGCGTCTCGTAATACTACATCTGTTAACGCTAAAGGCTTGCTCATGATAACTCCTAAACGATTTAATCTTTGGCACGATACTGGTGAATAGCAGAAGTGATAGCTGCTATTAACTTAGGATCAATTGATGTCGCAGCTGCGGGTACAGGTGTAGGCGCATTAGCAACAACAGGCTGAATGTCTGACTGACATAATCTAGCTACAAGATTAATGCCGATAATTAATATGCTTAAAAATATAAAAACTAAGCTCATCCCCATTATCATCATGCCCAAGGCATCCAATAATTGCTCGGATATTGATGATGTCATAAACCCTCTCTTGTCATTATGTGCAATTAAAAATTGCCCACAGGATCAGTTCCAATGTTTACACGTCAATAACGTCTGCTGAATAAATTGCACCAAAACGATGCGGCATCAACAAAAGGAATAATTATTCATTCAGCATAAGCTGTTTTTATTCCATTAAAATCCACCAGTTCAGCGATTAAACTACCCTGTGATTTTTTACCGACGAAAAATATAACCAACCTATAACAATTAATCCAACACCTTGTAAATTGGTCAGACCAAAATTAATAAGATTAAGCCCACCTTGGTGATAATTCGATAAAAATAGTTCACATATAATGAAGAATCTTCATTTTTGATTACTTTATCAGGAAAATGATAAGGTCATGACAAGATCTATATAAAAAGAGATATCAGAAATAAGAACAGCTATATTCACCAAAATTGTGCAGATGCTCTATTTAGCATAAATATGTAGTGGTTTTTGTAATTTATGGCTCATCATCAAGTTGTAGTTAAAATAAAAGCATACAAAACTAATTAACCAAGCTAAGTACAATTAATCAACTAGAGTGAACCTACTAACCAGCATGACTGAAGGATTTATCCAAATTTTGATGTGGTTCATTTTGACTTAAGATCTAAAGCAGGTTAGCGACATTTGAGTGAGTGTGAAGTAGGTATATTGGCAGGAAAACTTAAAGTCACTTTATATGACTGACTGGATTTTAGGCATAAAAAAAGCCCTGTAGATAACTACAGGGCTTTTTCTAATACTGGTGCGGATGGGAGGATTCGAACCTCCGACCGCCTGGTTCGTAGCCAGGTACTCTATCCAGCTGAGCTACATCCGCAAAATTTTTACTGCCAATCTTTACTCAGTGCTAATTGAGCTTAGTTGCATATTTAAAATATGCAAATAATGGCGGAGAGGGAGGGATTCGAACCCTCGATGGGAGTTAAAGCCCATACTCCCTTAGCAGGGGAGCGCCTTCGGCCACTCGGCCACCTCTCCGAATTATGGTGCGGATGGGAGGATTCGAACCTCCGACCGCCTGGTTCGTAGCCAGGTACTCTATCCAGCTGAGCTACATCCGCATAATTAGGTACTATTTTATATGGTGCGGATGGGAGGATTCGAACCTCCGACCGCCTGGTTCGTAGCCAGGTACTCTATCCAGCTGAGCTACATCCGCATATATAAAATTTACAGCTTTTAAATTATTTAATGGTGCGGATGGGAGGATTCGAACCTCCGACCGCCTGGTTCGTAGCCAGGTACTCTATCCAGCTGAGCTACATCCGCTCATTAAAAAATTTAAACACAACAATAGAAAATGGTGCGGATGGGAGGATTCGAACCTCCGACCGCCTGGTTCGTAGCCAGGTACTCTATCCAGCTGAGCTACATCCGCATCGTTTACTATTTTAAGAAATGGCGGAGAGGGAGGGATTCGAACCCTCGATGGGAGTTAAAGCCCATACTCCCTTAGCAGGGGAGCGCCTTCGGCCACTCGGCCACCTCTCCGTTTCTTGGCGCACATATTACTGTTTGCCGAAAATAAGTCAAACCTTTTTCAGCATCTTATATTCATTTGAACTGTTTTTGAGCACATTGATGAGTTAAGCCACAATTATCATCAATTCATTTAAAAAATTTGTATTTTTTTTAGCAAACAATCTTAAATAGTCTAAAAACAATAAAGCCAGCTTTCGCTGGCTTTATTGGTAAATCGCAAACAATGTCTGATATATCAGAAATTGCCACCATCTTCTGGTGTAACGTTGCCAGATTTTTCAGACTGGATACGTTGATAAATTTCTTCGCGATGAACTGATACTTCTTTAGGTGCATTCACACCGATACGTACTTGGTTACCTTTTACACCTAGTACAGTAACAGTCACTTCATCACCTATCATTAATGTTTCGCCAACACGGCGAGTCAAAATCAGCATTCGATTGCTCCTTTAGTCCAATCAGCATACACCAGCTTCTATCCGTAATATGCGCGTTTAATAATGTTAGCTTAATACAAATCATTAGTGACGACACTAAATCAATAAAACTTTTAAGCTTTTTACCCCAAAAAAAAGAAAAAACGTATTCCTGCGGCCTGATTATTTCAAGTTGATAACATTTAAAGGCTATTCTTTAAACAAAAGCAAAACAGGTAATTTAATAAATTGCTGCTTATGCGTACAAAAAAAGCATAAAAGTTGCTTCAATTTAGAATTATAGTAGCTTGAGTCAAAAAAGCGTAAAAAATGATACCTAAGAATGCTTTATAAGCTTGCCGAACCACTATCTCAAAGCTCAACCTAATACTCAAGCCATAAAATGCCGTAAACACCTTATGGCTTAAGTTGTCAGTTAGCCTAAACGTTCGCTGAGCCATGGTTGAACTAAGGCTAATGCTGCATCTAAGTTCTCTGGTTGTGTTCCGCCAGCTTGGGCCATATCAGGGCGCCCACCACCTTTACCGCCAACCTGCTGTGCTACCATAGCCACAAGTTCACCAGCTTTAACCTTACCGACAAGATCTTTGCTCACACCAGCAATCAAGTTAACCTTTGCATCGCCAGCAATACCGAGCACGATAATTGATGACGGTAACTTTTGCTTCAGCTCATCTTGCAAGCCTCGTAAAGATTTAGGGTCCACACCTTCAAGCTTTTTAACTAATACCTTGATGCCGTTCATCTCAACAGCTTCACCAGCAATATCGGCACTGGCTGCTGCAGCTAACTTATCTTTTAGCTGCGACATTTCTTTCTCAAGGGATTTTACTTTATCAAGCTGTGCTTTTAATTTCGCTACAACAGAGGCTGAATCTGACTTAAGCAAACTTGCCGCTTGTTCAAGTTGAGATTGCTGCTCAGCAACATAAGCCATTGCTGCGGCACCCGTTACCGCTTCAATACGGCGAATACCTGCTGCAATACCACCTTCTGAAGTGATTTTGAATAAACCAATATCACCAGTACGGCCAACATGAGTACCACCACAAAGCTCGATAGAGAAGTCACCCATGGTAACCACACGCACTTCGCTGTCATACTTTTCGCCAAACAACGCCATTGCGCCCTGCTCTTTGGCTTCATCAATCCCCATAACCGCAGTTTTTAATTCATGGTTACGACGAATTTGAGTATTAACCATGTCTTCAACTTGCTTAAGTTCTGCTGCGGTGACCGCTTCAAAGTGAGCAAAGTCAAAACGTAAACGCTCAGGGTTAACTAATGACCCTTTTTGATTTACATGGCTACCCAGTACATTACGTAGTGCTGCATGTAATAAATGGGTCACTGAATGGTTAAGCTGAGTACGATGACGAAGTTTTTTATCGACTTCAGCGCTAACGCTATCACCAACATTTAAAACACCAGCAACTAACTTGCCTTGATGACCGAAAGCTTGACCAAAAATTTGAGTATCGGTCACAGCAAAATTAGCATCATTAACTGTTAAATGGCCTTTGTCGCCAACTTGACCGCCAGACTCAGCGTAAAACGGCGTATTATCTAATACAATGACCGCTTCTTGATCTGCCGTTAATGAATCAACTGCATTACCTTCTACATATATAGCTGTAATTTTACCTTGACCATTTAGCTCGCTATAACCGCAAAACTCGGTTTCACCTTCAATTTTAAGGCCTGCATTGTAATCAGTGCCAAAATTGCCAGCCGCTTGTGCTCGGCTGCGCTGCTCAGCCATTGCCGCTTCAAATCCTGCTTCATCAACGGTGATATCACGCTCACGACATACATCCGCGGTTAAGTCGACAGGGAAGCCATAGGTGTCATAAAGTTTAAATGCTGTTTCACCATCTAAAATATTAGCTTCAAGTGCATTAAGGGCTGCATCTAAAATACCTAGGCCACGCTCTAGCGTTCTAGCAAACTGCTCTTCTTCGGCTTTTAAAGACTTTTCAACAATTGCTTTAGCATCAACAAGGCCTTTAGCTGCATCGCCCATCACTTCAATTAATGTTGGCACTAATTTGTAGAAGAAGGTATCTGTCGCGCCAAGCTTGTTACCATGACGCACTGCGCGGCGAATAATACGGCGTAGTACATAGCCGCGGCCTTCATTTGACGGCATTACACCGTCAGCAATTAAAAATGCACAAGAGCGAATATGATCGGCAATAACCCGTAAAGATTTATTTTCTAAATCTTGGACACCAATGATTTCAGCCGTTTTAGCAATAAGCTGTTTGAAAATATCGATTTCATAGTTTGAATGTACGCCTTGCATAATCGCAGCAATACGCTCAATACCCATACCAGTATCAACAGAAGGTTTTGGTAATGGCTTCATTTCGCCGTCAGCTTGACGGTTATATTGCATGAATACGATATTCCAGATTTCAATGAAACGATCGCCATCTTCTTCTGGAGTACCAGGGCGACCGCCCCAGATATGCTCGCCATGATCATAAAATATTTCAGAACATGGGCCACAAGGACCTGTGTCACCCATTTGCCAGAAGTTATCAGACGCATAAGGTGCACCTTTATTATCACCAATGCGGATAATATTTTCAGGGGCGACACCAATTTTGTTAGTCCAGATATCAAACGCTTCATCATCAGTTTCATAGATGGTGACGCATAAACGCTCGGTTGGAAGCTTTAATGTTTCAGTTAAAAAGCGCCATGCATAGCTAATGGCTTCTTCTTTGAAGTAATCACCAAAACTGAAGTTACCTAACATTTCAAAGAAGGTATGGTGACGAGCGGTGTAACCTACATTATCAAGGTCGTTATGTTTACCACCAGCACGTACACAGCGTTGCGATGTTGTCGCTCGGGTATAGCTACGCTTTTCTTGACCTAAAAAACAGTCTTTAAACTGATTCATACCGGCATTGGTGAATAGTAAAGTTGGGTCATTGTGAGGTACTAAAGAGCTACTATCGACAACTTGATGTTCGTTGTGACGAAAAAACTCTAGGAAAGCACTTCTTAGTTCTGCGGTAGTTTGAAACATGAAATCGCCCTAAAATGGATAAATCGTATTTATCAGGAAGCTGTTAGTCAGCGCTAAATTGCCAACATTATATACTTAAACAAACTATAGGTGCGACATTCTAGGGCAATAGATTGGCTATTTTAGGCTGGAATTTAACGATTTTGATCATCGAATATTTGATTGATTGTGCAATATAGCCATATTTATGGGTAATCAAAAAATTACCGCAACTAAAACAGCTAACAAAACGGCTAACAAGAGTGGCTATAAAGCTAATTGATAGGCGCTGTTAAGCTTCATTAGCGTAACTGCAAAATATAGCCTCTGACAGATATGAGTTACATACTGAGCAAAATTGGATAAAAAAAGCGGCGAGCATATAGCTCACCGCGATTTAATAATTCTAACTACTAATACCTAGCAAAGGCTTAAAACACTTCACCGGTTTCTAAATCGATGTTTTCATCGGGTTTAGCAGGGGCGGCATCTTTTTCTTTATCTTTACTAAGCAATAATTCACGTAATGCAGTTTCGATCTCTTCAGCCGCAGCAGGGTTTTCAATTAGGTACTTACCGGCATTTGCACGGCCTTGACCAATCTTGCCGCCTTTGTAGCTATACCAAGCACCAGCTTTTTCAACAAGCTTATGCGCCACACCTAAATCAACTAGCTCACCAGTACGGTTAATACCCTTACCGTACAAGATTTGGAATTCAGCTTGCCTAAATGGCGCTGCAATTTTGTTTTTAACCACTTTAACTCGGGTTTCGTTACCAACCACCTGATCGCCATCTTTGATTGCACCTGTACGGCGAATATCCAAACGCACTGAGGCGTAAAACTTAAGTGCATTACCACCTGTTGTAGTTTCTGGGTTACCGAACATCACACCAATTTTCATACGAATTTGGTTAATGAAAATCAATAGCGTGTTTGATTGCTTAAGGTTACCAGCAAGTTTACGCATTGCTTGGCTCATCATACGAGCAGCAAGGCCCATGTGTGAGTCACCAATTTCACCTTCAATTTCAGCTTTTGGTGTTAATGCCGCCACTGAATCGACAATGATCACATCAACGGCGCCAGAACGAGTTAAGGCATCACAAATCTCTAGTGCTTGTTCACCCGTATCTGGTTGCGAACAAAGTAGGTTATCAATATCAACACCAAGGTTTTTAGCATAGATAGGATCAAGAGCATGCTCAGCATCGATAAACGCACAGGTTTTACCTTGACGCTGTGCTGCTGCAATCACTTCTAAGGTTAAGGTTGTTTTACCTGATGACTCAGGACCGTAGATTTCTACGATTCGCCCCATAGGTAAACCACCAGCACCCAAGGCAACATCCAATGAAAGTGAGCCAGTAGAAATGGTTTCAACATCCATTGTGCGGTCTGCGCCCAACTTCATGATTGAACCTTTACCAAATTGCTTCTCAATTTGACCTAACACGGCATTCAGTGCTTTCTCTTTATTTGGATCTGCTTTCATTGTGATTATCCCTCTAAGCGAACTCATCTCATTGGCGAGATTGATAACGAATAAATTTGTCTGTTTCTTAATATGAGCTCAGTATACTGTATAATCATACAGTATCAATAGTTACTCAAAAAAAAATTGCAAAACCACTAATAAACAAGGTTTTTCAATATCAATATCAATACCTTATAAGTAAAAATATAATTAAACCTTCTACACCACTGTATATAAAGACTACTGTATACAGTGGTTTCAATATGTTAACCATCTGACAAATAAGCCAATAGTTATACTCTTTCAACTCGATAATAGCAGTTCAGAACCGCGCTAAATGAGTAACTCTATTGGGATTCAAATCAATTATTGCTAAGATGAGCGCCGATTAGTATTGGTCTTTTTTCCGATCCCCAAGCCATATTTAGAGCAACAAATTAATGACAGCAATTGAAAATCCAAATTTAGAAAAGCACACTCCGATGATGCGCCAATATTTGACGCTTAAAGCGCAGCATCCCGATATGTTGTTGTTTTATCGTATGGGAGATTTTTATGAATTATTTTATGAAGATGCCAAACTTGCTTCTGAATTTTTAGGAATTTCGTTGACCGCTAGAGGCAAAAGTGGTGGTAATGCCATCCCTATGGCAGGTATTCCCTACCACTCTGTTGAAGGCTATTTGGCTAAATTAGTCCAAATTGGTCAATCAGCAGCTATTTGTGAACAAATTGGCGATCCTGCTACAAGTAAAGGTCCGGTTGAGCGCAAAGTTGTCCGTATAGTAACGCCTGGCACCTTAACTGATGAAGCCTTACTGCAAGAGCGTCAAGACAATCTGTTAGCTGCGGTTTATCAAGGTAAAAATGGTTTCGGCTACTCAACTTTAGATGTGTCATCAGGGCGTTTCGTGGTAGTCGAATTAGAAAACGCTGAGACATTAGAAGCTGAATTACAACGCACCAGCCCTGCAGAGCTACTTTACAGCGAAGACTTAGTCGATGTGCATTTAATTGAAAACATTAAAGGTATTCGTCGCCGCCCAGAATGGGAATTTGATTACGATACCAGCATACAGCTATTGCTGGAGCAATTTGGCACGAAAGATTTACATGGCTTTGGCATTACAGATGCTCGCTTATCACTGCAAGCTGCTGGCTGCTTAATGCAATATGTCAAAGACACCCAAAAGACAGCTTTGCCGCACATCAATAGCATTACCCTTTTTAATCAAGCTGATACTATCATTTTAGATGCTGCGACCAGACGCAACCTTGAATTAACTTTGAACCTGTCGGGCCAGCGTGACAATACACTTGCTTGGGTGCTAGATAAGACGGCAACACCTATGGGCAGTCGAATGCTGCAACGCTGGATCCACCAACCATTAAGAAACCAGCAGCATATTCATCAGCGCCAACAAGCGGTTGCCGAGCTAATTGATAGCGGTTTGTATGCCGACTTACACCAACAACTGAAAGCTTTAGGTGATATCGAGCGCATTATGGCAAGGCTTGCCATAAGAAGTGCACGACCACGTGATTTTGCCCGTTTACGCCAAGCATTAGAATTGCTGCCTGAAATCCAGCAAACCTTAAGCCATTGTCAGCAAGATGAACTGAAGACTCTGGCGCGAAAACTGGGAGAATTCCCTGAGCAGCAACAGCTTTTAGCCTCAGCGATTGTTGATAATCCACCCATGCTTATTCGTGATGGTGGAGTCATTAAAACTGGCTATAACGCCGAGCTTGATGAGTGGCGCGGTTTAAGTGAAGGCGCTAATGACTATTTAGTGCAAATGGAGCTGCGAGAAAAAGAGCAAACAGGCATTAATTCCCTTAAAGTCGGCTATAACCGTGTGCACGGTTATTATATTGAAGTCAGCCGCCTACAATCTGATCAAGTGCCGTTAAGCTATCAACGCCGTCAAACCTTAAAAAATACTGAACGTTATATCACCCCAGAACTTAAAGAGTACGAAGAAAAAGTACTTTCAAGTCAGGGCAAGGCGTTGGCCATTGAGAAAAAACTATGGGAAGAACTGTTTGATTTATTACTACCGAAACTACATGAGTTACAGCTATTTGCTCAGTCCGCAGCAGAGTTGGATGTATTAAGTAATTTCGCCGAACGAGCTGAAACCCTTGGCTATAATTGCCCGCAAATCACTCACGAGATTGGTATTCATATTGAAGCTGGTCGCCATCCGGTAGTAGAGCTAGTCAGCCAAAGTCCATTCATTGCCAACCCGGTGCAATTAGCACCTTCAAGAAGAATGCTAGTGGTTACTGGCCCTAATATGGGCGGTAAATCGACTTACATGCGCCAAGTGGCATTAATCACCTTAATGGCACATATCGGCAGCTTTGTTCCGGCACAAAAAGCAGTGATAGGTCCAATAGATAGAATATTTACCCGTATTGGTGCTTCCGATGATTTAGCATCAGGGCGCTCAACCTTCATGGTAGAAATGACTGAAACCGCCAATATTTTACATAACGCAACGGCCAAAAGTTTAGTGTTAATGGATGAAATTGGCCGCGGCACCTCAACCTATGATGGTTTATCTTTAGCCTGGTCAGCGGCAGAATACTTAGCCGAAAAAGTGGCGGCATTAACGCTATTTGCCACCCATTACTTTGAACTGACTCAATTGCCGGAACAGATCCCATCAGCAGCGAATGTGCACTTAGATGCTATCGAACATGGTGACACTATTGCCTTTATGCATGCAGTGCAAGATGGCGCGGCAAGTAAGAGCTATGGTTTACAGGTGGCCTCTTTAGCGGGTGTTCCAGCCCATGTGATCAAAGCGGCTAAACAAAAACTGCATATGCTAGAAAGTAGAGATTTGGCCAATAGCCAGCAAATGCCAATTCAAGAAGCATTAAATTTATCTATCCCTGAAGCTGAAGCGAATGCTGCGACTGAAAAACTCAGTCAAATCAATCCTGATGATTACAGCCCTAAACAAGCACTTGATATGCTTTATGAACTAAAAAGGCTATCAAACTTGTAAGTGATGAGCGCAATTGTGCTCAGTGTAACATCTGAATGGGCTGTTTATCACAGCCCATTCACTACAATAATTACTCCCCTTAACTAACACTTAGAACCTAAAGTCAATCCTGATGATTACTGCTCTAAACAAGCACTTGATATGCTTTATGAACTAAAAAGGCTATCAAACTTGTAAATGATGAGCGCAATTGTGCTCAGTGTAAAATCTGAATGGGCTATTTAAAACGGCCCATTCATTACAATAATTAGTCCCCTTAACTAACACTTAGAACCTAAAGTCAATCCTGATGATTACTGCTCTAAACAAGCAATTGATATGCTTTATGAACTAAAAAGGCTATCAAACTTGTAAATGATGAGCGCAATTGTGCTCAGTGTAAAATCTGAATGGGCTGTTTATCACGGCCCATTCATTACAATAATTAGTCCCCTTAACTAACACTTAGAACCTAAAATCAATCCTGATGATTACTGCTCTAAACAAGCAATTGATATGCTTTATGGACTAAAAAGGCTATCAAACTTGTAAATGATGAGCGCAATTGTGCTCAGTGTAAAATCTGAATGGGCTGTTTATCACGGCCCATTCATTACAATTATAATGATTAAGTACTCATAACTAATACTTAGAACCTAGCTTCATTAACTATCATAATGCTCAGGCTCTATAAAAGTGAGTAAAAAAAAGCCAACAAAAAAGGACAACTCGTGTCCTCAAAGGTAAATAACCCTAAGCGTAAATTAATCGCTTAAAAGGTTGGCGTTAATTTCTAAATAACGCTTCGACTGATAGGCCTTGTGCCCCTAATACATCTTTCAAACGCTTTAACGCTTCGACTTGAATTTGACGCACACGTTCCCGTGTTAAGCCAATTTCAGCCCCTACGTTTTCTAACGTCGATGGTTCATAACCTAATAAACCAAAACGTCGTGCTAATACTTCTCTTTGCTTAGTATTTAGCTCATTTAACCAACCGACAATTGAATTAGATAAGTCTTCATCCTGTACTTTATAATCTGGTCCAACTGAATCATCATCTGCAATAACATCTAACAATGCTTTATCGTTATCCCCGCCTAGTGGGGTATCTACAGAGGTGATTTTTTCGTTTAGTTTTAGCATTCGACTGACATCGCTAGTAGAGACATCTAATTTGTCTGCGATTTCTTCTGCCGTCGGCTCATGATCAAGTTTTTGCGCAAGCTGTCTTGCCGTTCGCAAGTATACATTAAGCTCTTTAACCACATGAATAGGCAAACGAATGGTCCGAGTTTGATTCATGATCGCTCTTTCGATGGTTTGTCTAATCCACCAAGTCGCGTAGGTTGAAAAACGAAACCCTCTTTCCGGATCAAACTTTTCGACTGCTCGAATAAGCCCTAGATTACCTTCTTCGATAAGATCCAGTAATGCTAATCCTCGGTTGTTATACCTTCTGGCAATTTTTACGACCAATCTTAGATTACTTTCTATCATGCGGTTACGAGACTTCTCGCAGCCTTTGAGTGCTTTACGTGAAAAGAAGACTTCTTCTTCTGCACTAAGCAAAGGGGAAAAACCGATCTCACCTAAATATAGTTGAGTGGCGTCAAGATTCTTCTGAAGATCATCTTGAACTTGTTGGTCAATGTCGGATTGCTGTGCTGGCTTGGCATTTTTTGCCTCCTTCAGCGCAATCTCTTGTGGTTGTTTAGCTAAATCCATAAGCTCTTCTGCTACCGCAGTATTTTGTTTCTGGCTCATATGGTGCTCTCCCAAACCGGATAAAAATTAAGTTATTTTCGTGCGCGTATCCTCCGTTTTAATGTGAACTAAACAGTTAACGTTTAGGTAAATAATTTAATGGGTTTACTGACTTACCATGGAGACGAATTTCAAAATGCAACATCACCTGATTAGTCCCTGTACTACCCATTTTCGCAACTGTCTGTCCAGCATTTACATATTGCTTTTCTTTGACCAATATTGCATCTGCATGAGCATAAGCACTTAAATAATCATCATTGTGTTTAATAATGACCAAATTGCCATAGCCCCGAAGTGCATTACCTGCATAAACAACTCTTCCATCAGCTGCAGCCTTGATAATATCGCCTCTGGAACCAGCGATTTTTATGCCTTGATTGCCCTGCTGAGTACTAGAGAAATAACCTACAATCTTACCTTTTGTCGGCCAGTTCCACTGACTTACTTTATCTGGCAAGGTTGAAACAGATTTTTTCGCTATTTGAACCGTTTTGTCTTGGGTAGTTTTTACAGAATACGCAGGCTTAGCTTTGTGATCAAGCTCTTTTTTTGTACTATTTTGATTTGTCGTTGTCGCTGGCTTTTTTTGTGCTGAAGTTTGTTTTGCAACCGTTTTATTAGCAGGCTTTGACTTGGTGTTCGCTACAGCGACCGGTTTTGGTGCAGGCTTGGCTGCAGGCTTAGTGCGCTGTGGCTTGGTGAGTTTTAATGTTTGTCCTGGATAGATGGTATAAGGTGCTTTTAAGCCATTATATTGAGCGATTTTATTAAAATCTTGCCCAGCGCCCCATGAAATTGAGTAAAGAGTATCACCGCGTTTTACCTTGTAACTGCCAGAGGTAATAGAGCCTTTATTAAATTTTTGACCAGCATTACTCGAAATACTCATAACGGGTGCAGGGTTGTGAGCTTGAAAGCTACACCCTGAAATAAACAGCAGTAAAATTGTAACCCAAGGCCAATTACGACACTTCAACATTGTCTCCATCATACTTTTGAAATATCGCCCTTGCATCACTGTTAAGCTAAGTCGCCATTGATTAACGGTACAAACTTAACCGCTTCGATAATTTGTGATTGAAACTCATTTTGTTTACGAGTGATTTTTAATAACTGCTGCGAGTCTTCGCCAACAGGGATCACTAGCACGCCGTCTTCAGCCAGTTGCGCCAATAATGCTTCAGGTACCGATGCTGCAGCTGCTGTTACCATAATGGCATCAAATGGGCCTTTATTGGTCCAACCTTTCCAACCGTCACCATATTTAAAAGACACATTATGTAAATCTAAGCGCTTTAAACGTTGTCTCGCTTGAATTTGTAGCGCCTTGATCCGCTCAATTGTGCAAAGCTGAGGTACCAGTTGCGCTAAAATCGCTGCCTGGTAACCTGAACCAGTACCAATTTCAAGCACTCTAGCAGGGTTATGTTGTAGTAATAACTCCGTCATTCTAGCGACAATATAAGGCTGAGAGATAGTTTGGCCTTGCCCAATAGGTAAAGCGGTATTCTCGTAAGCTTTATGGGCTAATGCCCCATCGAGAAATAACTCCCTTGGGGTATTTGATACCGCCTGCAACACAGTGTGATTACGGATCCCTGCTTCATGCAGTTTTTTGGCTAAATTAAGGGCAACAGTTGAAGCTACCTGGCTCATAGTTTATTAATCCAGTTTTCTAAGTCAGCAAGCTGATCATACGCAGTTAAGTCGACCGTTAGCGGAGTAATTGAAACATAACCTTGTTCAACTGTACCAAAGTCTGTATCAGCGCTAGCATCTTGTTCTTTGCCCGGAGGCCCAAGCCAATATATATCTCTTCCTGCAGGATCTTGAGTTTTGATCATGCCTTCAGCTTTATGTCTTGAGCCTAAGCGAGTAATTCTCATGCCTTTGATTTGTTCTAGCGGTAAATCGGGCACATTTACATTTAATATTTGATCGTTATTAATAGGATGCTCAAGTAAACCTTGCACTATTTTAGCGGCATAGATTGCTGCACTATCGTAATGACGTAATTCTTTGCCCACTAATGATACCGCTATCGCAGGTAGGCCTAAAAAGCGTCCTTCCATTGCTGCGGCTACCGTACCTGAGTACAGGGTATCATCACCCATATTCGCCCCAGCATTAATGCCTGACACCACAATATCAGGCTCTACTGGACATAATTCTCTAATGGCTAAATGGACACAATCTGACGGTGTGCCATTGACAGCAATAGCGCCATTTTCTAAGTTATTAATTCTTAATGGATTAGTCAAGGTCAAAGAATTACTGGCTGCTGAACAATTCCTATCAGGCGCCACGACTAACACATTAGCAATTTTGGTTAACTCTGCCGCTAGGGCTTTGATCCCTGGAGCTGTAACGCCGTCATCATTGCTGACCAATATGTTAATCATCACTTAACCTTCTAGAGTGCTTTTAGTTGCGTCATTTGTAACGCTATTTGCAAATTGCTGCGCTTGCTCTTGCTGCTGCATTGCCACCATTTGTTGTCGCTGCACTTCTTGAACATCTTGATAATCCAGTAGCTCACGCAATACTGAGGTCGCATAGCTACCTGCTGGTAAAATAAACTCGATGACTAACACATCATCATTTTCAAACCGGTATTTTAGCGCTTGAGGCTTTAATAATAATGGTCGACGTTCTTGCTCTAAACCCGCTTGCTCAAGCCCGGTTAAATCGGTGCTTAACTCAGCTAATGCAGCTTGTTCAACTACTGATGCAAGCCCTTGAGTGGGGAGTTCGCCTCTGCCCCACAATGGCGCAGACAATTGAATGTCATTGTCAGCTAAACGCTTCATTGTGGCCTCATCCCATGTCTGCGCGACAAAAAAACTTTTACTGCCCGCTAACATGACACAATCACCATTAATAGGCGCAATACCATTTTTACTTAAACGGTACGACACAGCAGTGTTAAACACATTAGAGCGCACTGCAGATAAATACATGCTGCGTTTTTTTCTATCTTTAACTTTTTTACCCGCGAGCATTTGCTGGCCGAAAACTAAGTTTTTACCTTTATGGCCAAAACGCTGCTCTCCAAAATAGTTAGGTACGCCTATTTCAGCCACTTTTAAAATCCGTTGCTCAAGCACTGCTTTATCGGACACATTTCGTAAAATCAGTTCAAACCGATTACCCAGCAGTGCGCCAATACGCAGTTTTTTACTATGGCGTTGGCTTGATAAGATGGTTAAGTGCTCATCAGACAGCGATTGCCAATCAGGGGTTTCTTTCCCTGGAATACGCACCCCAAACCATTGCTCTGTCACAGCGTTTCGGTCTTTTTGGCCTGCGTATGTCACTTCTTTTTGATGCACTTTGGCAAACTTAGCTAAAATTTCTGCCACTTGCGTGGTATTTAAGCCATCTTTACGAACATGGATCATATGATGCTCGCCTTCGCCAGTTGGGCTAAAAGGCAGCATTTCTTTAACGATAAAGTCACTGTTTACTGTGCGTAGATCTGCAGTGCAATCAGGCTTACCAAATAAATAAAATAACGGAGTCATGTTTCTTCTCAAATGAGCTAATGATGTAATTGCAGCTATTGAGTGCAATTAGCTTACGTGACGTTAATAGACGTAATATCGTCGTTTATCAGTGTTAATCTCGCACCATAAGGACGACCGACTCAACTGCGATGCCTTCTTTGCGGCCTGTAAAGCCCAGTTTTTCGGTGGTGGTGGCTTTCACATTAATATTATCGATATGGGTACATAGGTCTTCAGCCAGACATTGTCTAATGGCTTCAATGTGTGGCAACATTTTTGGCGCTTGCGCAATAACAGTGACATCAAGGTTACCTATATTAAATTGTTTAGCTTGTGCCAATGAAACACAATGGCGCAATAATACTCTGCTATCAGCACCTTCAAACTCGGCATCGGTATCAGGGAAATGTTTACCTATATCACCTAAAGCCATGGCACCAAGTATGGCGTCACTTACTGCATGCAACACTACATCACCATCAGAGTGAGCAATTAAACCTGTTTCGTATGGCACAGTAACACCACCAAGGATCAGCGGTTTATCGCTACCAAATTTATGTACATCAAAACCATGACCAATGCGTATATTCAACATAATAATAACCGTTATTTTTGAGAATTTATGTGAGATAAAAACAGCGCTGCTAACTGCAAGTCATCAGGGTGAGTAACTTTAATATTGTCTGCGCGGCCAGTGACTAAACCAGGGGTAACACCAGCCCACTCCATGGCGCTAGCTTCATCGGTAATTTGCACGCCTTGTTTAAGTGCATCACTTAAATGTTGCTGCAAGCTTTTGCAGGGAAACAGTTGCGGCGTTAATGCATGCCAAAGATGGTCACGTGATACTGTTTCACTAATTAGATTAGTTGAGTTAGCACAGCGCTTCATGGTGTCTCGCACCGGCATGGCTAGAATCGCGCCTTGTGGGCAGTCAACTCTAGCATTAAGTAATTTATCGATATCGCTGTGGGTTAAGCAAGGTCTCGCGGCATCATGGACTAATGCCCAATTAGACTCCATGGTTTCTTTGTCAATCGACACTAAAGCACGCAATACAGAATCTGCACGTTCTTGACCGCCTATAACCGTGCTCACTTTAGGGTGGTTTGCTTGAGATAAAGTCGCAAAAAAGGTGTCTTCAGGGTGCAGCGCTACGATAACTTGCTTGATTCTTTTATGAGTAATCAAGCTATCTAAGGTGTGGGCTAAGATGCTTTGCTCACCTAGAGCTAAATATTGTTTAGGAATAGTCGCTCCCATCCTTGCACCAATACCGGCAGCAGGGACAATCGCGATAACAGATTGATTCTCAACGTTCATAGGATGTTATTGACCAAAAATAGCATTGTTTCGAGGGTTGTTGCCAACGACGCGATAAAAAGTTTCACCTTCTTTTACCATGCCTAACTCATTTCGAGCACGTTCTTCAATCGCTTCTGTGCCGCGTTTTAAATCGATGATTTCCGCTTTTAAAATTTGATTTCTAGCGATGAGTTTATCGTTACTGGCTTGTTGGCTGGCAATCTGTTTTTTCAGATTCATATATTGGGATAAATTATTTTCGCCCAGCCATAATCGATACTGTAATAAACCGACTAAGATCAAAAGTAATAGTAATAGGCTTTTCATAGGTATAATGTGGCGAAATTAATGATTAATCCCACTATAGTACAACAAAAAAGGCCACCTAGTGGTGGCCTTTTTTTAGCTCAAGGAAAATTAACCTTGGCCTTTGACTTCTTTAAGACCGTTATACGGTGCTTTTGAGCCTAATGCTTCTTCGATACGCAGCAGTTGGTTGTACTTAGCAACGCGATCAGAGCGGCTTAATGAACCGGTTTTGATTTGGCCAGCAGCAGTACCTACAGCAAGATCTGCAATAGTTGCATCTTCAGTTTCACCTGAGCGATGAGAGATAACCACGGTGAAACCCGCATCTTTAGCCATTTTGATTGCTGCTAACGTTTCAGTTAACGAACCAATTTGGTTAAATTTGATTAGGATTGAGTTAGCAATACCGTTGTCGATACCACGCTTAAGGATCTTAGTGTTAGTTACGAATAAATCGTCACCTACTAATTGAATTTTATCACCTAGAAGCTTAGTTTGGTGTGCGAAACCATCCCAGTCAGACTCGTCAAGACCGTCTTCGATAGATACGATTGGGTACTGTTCAGTCAAATCTTTAAGGAAGTAGTTAAACTCTTCAGAGGTGAATTTCTTGCCTTCACCTTTAAGATCGTAGATGTTGGCTTCTTTATCAAAGAACTCAGATGCAGCACAATCCATCGCTAAAGTAATGTCTTTACCTAGCTCGTAACCTGCGTTTGCAACAGCCACTTTGATTGCAGCAAGTGCAGCTTCGTTAGACTCAAGGTTTGGCGCGAAACCACCTTCATCACCAACAGCAGTCGAGTGGCCACCAGCTTTAAGAACTTTAGCAAGGCTATGGAATACTTCAGCGCCCATACGAAGGCCTTCACGGAAGTTAGCTGCGCCAACAGGCTGGATCATGAATTCTTGAATGTCTACTGAGTTATCAGCGTGCTCACCACCATTGATGATGTTCATCATTGGAAGAGGCATAGAGTAAACACCAGAAGTACCGTTTAGATCAGCAATGTGAGCGTATAAAGGTACTTTCTTAGAAACAGCAGCCGCTTTAGCAGCAGCAAGAGAAACAGCTAGGATAGCGTTTGCGCCAAACTTAGCTTTGTTTTCTGTGCCATCTAAGTCAATCATGATTTGATCAAGCTCAGCTTGTGCTAGTGCATCTTTACCCTTTAACGCTTCAGCGATTGGGCCATTTACAGCTTCAACAGCTTTAAGAACACCTTTACCTAAGTAACGTGCTTTGTCGCCATCACGTAATTCAAGTGCTTCACGAGAACCTGTTGATGCACCCGATGGTGCAGCAGCCATACCGATAGAACCGTCAGCAAGGTGAACCTCAGCTTCTACCGTTGGGTTACCGCGTGAATCCATGATTTCACGACCAATGACGTTAATAATGTTAGCCATAATTCCCTCAATATATGTAAGTTAAATATTAAAATAGAAAATCAATACCAATAAACACCGACAATTTATTAATAATTGCGCAATTATTGGTATTTCACTTTCAGTTTGGTAATAAAAGGTCAACTGAAGCCATAGCATAGACCGATTATCGTTAAGCGGCAACTACCTAGGTCACATCTATTAATTAGCAGATAAAAAATTGACCAGATAAAAAAAAGCCACTGATATGATTATCAGTGGCTTTATTTTTAATTACTCAGCTTCACCTTTTTGATGAATCGCAGCAGCAGCAACAAAACCTTCAAATAATGGATGACCATCACGAGGTGTTGAAGTGAATTCAGGGTGGAATTGACCTGCTACAAACCAAGGGTGATTAGGAAGCTCAATCATTTCCACTAATTTGCGATCTGATGACAAACCACTAAATACCAGGCCAGCTTTTTCTAAGCGCTCAACATAGTTGTTGTTCACTTCAAAACGGTGACGATGACGTTCAACACAAGTAGTAGAGTTATATGCTGCAGCGGCTTTAGAACCTTCAGCTAAATGACATAACTGTGCGCCTAAACGCATAGTGCCACCTAAATCTGACGCTTCATGACGCAGCTCAACATTACCTTCTTCATTGATCCATTCTGTGATCAGACCAATGACTGGATGTTCTGTTTCTGGTTTAAACTCAGTTGAATGAGCCCCTTCAAGTTTAGCAACGTGTCGAGCAAACTCGATCAATGCCACTTGCATACCTAAACAAATACCAAAGTATGGAATGTTATTTTCACGGGCATATTGCGCCGCAAAGATTTTACCTTCAACACCACGCTCACCGAAGCCACCAGGAACCAAAATACCGTCTAAACCTTCTAGTACTTCAGCGCCTTTAGCTTCTACTGTTTGTGAATCAACATACTGAATATTCACTGTTAGGCGGTTTTTAAGGCCTGCATGCTTAAGTGCTTCATTCACAGACTTATAAGCATCTGGTAGTTCGATGTATTTACCCACCATACCAATGGTAATTTCACCATTTGGATTAGCTTCTTGATAAATAACATTTTCCCACTCAGACAAATCAGCATCATTACAATCGATACCAAAACGTTTAACCACTAACTCATCAAGACCTTGAGAGCGCAATAACGCTGGGATCTTATAAATACTGTCGACATCTTTTAATGAGATAACGGCTTTTTCTTCTACATTACAAAATAGCGAGATTTTCGCTTTTTCATTAGCAGGAATAGCACGGTCGCCACGACAAACTAATACGTCTGGCGCGATACCAATTGAACGCAATTCTTTAACAGAGTGTTGTGTTGGCTTAGTTTTAATTTCACCTGCAGCACCTAAGAACGGCACTAAGGTTAAATGCATGAATAATGTGCGATCACGTCCTAGCTCAGCACCTAATTGACGAATTGACTCTAAGAAAGGCAATGACTCGATATCGCCTACTGTGCCGCCAATTTCTACGATAGCAACATCGTGACCTTCGCCGCCTTCAAGTACTTTTTCTTTAATTGCATTAGTGATGTGCGGGATCACCTGAATGGTGGCACCTAAATAATCACCACGACGCTCTTTACGTAGCACTTGCTCGTAGATACGACCGGTAGTGAAGTTATTACGACGGTTCATCTTGGTTCGAATGAAACGCTCGTAATGACCTAAGTCTAAATCGGTTTCAGCACCATCTTCAGTAACGAATACTTCACCATGCTGAGTCGGGCTCATGGTGCCAGGGTCAACGTTAATGTATGGGTCAAGTTTCATG
This sequence comes from Shewanella sp. 10N.286.52.C2, assembly GCF_002874545.1. NCBI lineage: Bacteria > Pseudomonadati > Pseudomonadota > Gammaproteobacteria > Alteromonadales > Shewanellaceae > Shewanella > Shewanella sp. 10N.286.52.C2. The sequence continues at coordinate 135,049 of NZ_MCTV01000068.1, read as the reverse complement.
ATGGTTACATTGAGGCCACGCGCCTCTAAAATTGCTGCTAATGAAGCTGCTGCAATGCCTTTACCTAGTGATGAAACAACGCCACCAGTAACGAAGATATACCTTGTAGTCATGCTGAACCTGAGAATGTGAGATTGAAAATAACGTGCTTGTAAGAAAGCACTAGGACGGGGCGACATTCTACCAAAATAGCGCGCTAACAACAAACAATAAACGCATAAAATTGATATTAAGCCAAAGTTAAATCATGGTCATAATTTAACCCTAATTTTCATAGCGTTGAATTCAATATCATCCTAATGTTTGCCAAGTGCGCAGATTAATCTTTACTAAGCTGCTGACTTTTCTCTGCCATTTTAACTTGATCCCAATAGCTATCGAGCTCTTCAAGTGAGTGCTGTTCAAACGCCTTGCCACTTTGTGCAGCATATTGCTCTACCCCTTTAAAGCGACGTTCAAACTTCTGATTAGCAAGCCTTAATGCCTGCTCTGGCTCAACCCCTAAGTGTCTTGCCATATTGGCAACAGCAAATAATAAGTCGCCCATTTCATCAACCACCTTGGGGTAATATTCGTCTTTATTGGCTTCTAAGTGCTGCGCCTCTGCCATGACCTCATCGATTTCTTCATGAACCTTTGCCACCACAGGGGCTAAATCAGCCCAATCAAAGCCCACCTTTGCAACCCGCTTTTGAATTTTTATCGCTCGGTTCAGTGCTGGCATTGCTACTGGAATGTCATCAAGTATCGAGCGTTGGCTTTTCGCGAGCCTTTCTTGCTGCTTAATTTCATCCCAAACAAGTTTGACTTGTTCAGCGCTAGTGCCAAGGTTGTCGCCGCTAAACACATGGGGATGTCTTCTGGTTAATTTGTCGCAAATTTTATTCACCACAGTGGCAAAATCAAATAAGCCTTGTTCTTTACCGAGCTGACAGTAAAACACCACCTGAAACAACAAATCACCCAGCTCATCTGGCAGCGAATCTAAATCAGCTTGCTCGATGGCATCGGCAACCTCATAAGCTTCTTCAAGGGTAAAAGGAACAATAGTCTCGAAGCTTTGCTGTTTATCCCAAGGGCAACCCGTTTCAGGATCCCGCAGTTTTTCCATAATTGTTAATAAAGGCTGCATAATATCGTTAGCTTGCTTTAGGGTATTTGCTGACATGGTCTATTTCTCAATGATATGGCCTAAACTGGCTGATAAGTTAAAATAAAGGTGACAAACCTTTCGATTTATCACCTTATCTTTTGACACTAAAGTGCGCCGTTGGGATTTAATACTATAATCGTCTGGCTTCGGTCACACCTTCAACTTGGCCTAATTTTGATAATATCCGTGACAAGCCATCGAGGTTATACAGTTCAAGTTCTAGCTCAACGGTAGCGGTTTGGTTTTTTTCATCAGAGGTTGAACTCATTGCCATTACATTGGACTTTTCAGCCGCCAGTACTGTGGTGACATCTCGCAGTAAACCACTGCGATCATGAGCTATCACCCGTACTTTAATCCGATAACCGCCAGAATAGTTTTCTCCCCACACCACTTCGACACTGCGCTCTGGATGGGCGCGCATTAGCTCTTTAACCTGTGAGCAGTCACTGCGGTGCACTGACACGCCGCGGCCCATGGTGATATAACCAAAAATTTCATCACCCGGTACCGGTTTACAGCAGCTGGCAATATGGCTTAATAAATTACCAACACCATTTACTTCTACCTGACCTTTGCCTTTACGGGCTGGTTTCGGATTCGAGCGTTTAATGAGCTCTTCAACAATCTCTTGTTCGGTCACTTCAGTTTTGCGTAAACTGGTTTCAATGTAATTCACCACTTGGTTTAAGCGTAAATCACCGCCACCAATAGCCGCTAACATGTCATCCATGGAGTTCATATTAAAGCGCTCAACCGCAACTTTGGCATCTTTTAAATGAAGTGAGACACGGTTAAGTTCAGCCTCAAGTAATTCTTTCCCTGCCACCATGTTTTTATCGCGGTCTTGCTGCTTGAACCAATGCTGAATTTTCGAGCGAGAGCGAGACGACTTGATGTAGCCTAAATTTGGATTTAACCAATCGCGCTTCGGATTAGGATGCTTTGAGGTAATGATTTCAATACGCTCACCGGTTTCAACTTGATAAGTAAAGGGCACAATACGGCCATCGACTTTGGCGCCAATACATTTATGGCCCACATGGGAATGAATGTAGTAAGCAAAATCGAGCACGGTGGAGCCTAATGGTAAATCAACCACTTCGCCATTAGGGGTAAACACATAGACTCTGTCCTCAAATACTTGGCTGCGGACTTCATCAACTAGGTTTCCGGTTTCAGCAACATCTTCTTGCCACAGCAAAATTTTACGTAGCCAATTAATTTTTTCTTCATAGCCACTTTGCTTGCCACCAGCAGAGCCTTCTTTGTACTTCCAATGGGCTGCGACCCCAAGTTCTGAGTCCTGATGCATCGCTTCAGTACGAATTTGAATCTCTACCGTTTTACCTTCAGGGCCAACGACCACGGTATGAATTGATTGGTAACCATTGGGTTTAGGGTTGGCCACATAATCATCAAACTCACGGGGAATATGATGCCAAAGGGTATGCACGACACCTAAAGCACCATAACAATCTTGGAGGCGTTCTGTGACAATACGCACCGCGCGCACATCAAACAGCTCATCAAACTTCAAGTCTTTGCCTTTCATCTTACGCCAGATGCTATAGATGTGTTTCGGGCGGCCATAGACTTTCGCGCGAATTTGGTCATTATCCAGACGCTGTTGCAGCTGGGTAACAAACTTATCGATAAACACTTCTCTGTCGACACGTTTACCATCTAACTGTTTGGCAATATCTTTGTAAACTGTCGGGTGCAGGTAGCGAAACGAGATATCTTCTAATTCCCACTTTAATTGCCCAATTCCTAAACGGTTGGCAAGCGGGCCGTAGATATCGACCACTTCTCTTGCCAACAATACCCGGGTTTCTTCATCGGCATTTTTAACTTCACGAAGTAGCGCTACCCGCTCAGCAAGCTTAACCACTACCGCGCGTACATCTTCGACCATGGCCAATAACATTTTACGAATATTATCGATTTGCGGCTCGGCGGTTCGAGAGTCAGGACTGACTTTTAAGGCGCCAATGGCCTCCATGGTCACCACGCTTGCCACTAGCTTGCTTAAGCTAGCGCCATATTTTTCTTCAATTGTTTCAATTGATAAAATACCGGCATCATGAGCAATAAATAATAATGAAGCTTGTAAGGTCTCGATATCCATATTCAATGGCGCTAGAATTTCCACCATTTCACGGGCACGCTCAAGCAAGGCCCGATGTACATCGGGAGATTTCGTTGGCAACATATCTAGATACAGGATCAGATCCCGTAACAATAGGGCTTCTTCGGCGTTATCGATATAACGCATAACCCATTCGTCGATATTAAAATCGGCTAGATTAAAATGTGCTTCTCGAACTGAGACCATAATTAACTTCCTTATTGGTACTGACTTTTACGCGTACAAATAACTGAATCTGTGTTGATGTGTTATTTACTCTAATGCTTTCATCTTGAGCATTCAGTTATTTATGTCAAATTAATATTAATCAATTTAAAAAATGTCATCTTCAAACAGTATTTCTGTTTGAGTTGGCAGTAAAAACAGTTGATTTTACTGGTTTGCCACGCCAGCGCAGCAAGTTATTTAATTTCAAACAATGCCATCGCTTCGATATGATGAGTTTGTGGAAACATATCCAACATGGTTAGTTTTTTAAGCTGATAGCCTTGTTCGATTAATACTTGGCTGTCTCTGGCTAAACTTGCCGGATTACATGACACATACACCACTTTTTTAGGCTTCATTTTAGATAACCATTGCAAACTTTCATACGCCCCCGCTCTGGCAGGATCGAGCAATAGTTTATCAATTTTGCCCAGCCAAGAGGCTTGAGATAAATCCGCACTTAAATCAGCGTGAAAAAAACTCAGGTTGGTTAAGTTGTTATCAGCAGCATTTTGTTTCGCCTGCGTAACCATTTCAGGTACGCCTTCAACACCAATAACATCAGCGGCTTGGGTAGCAAGGGGCAAACTAAAATTACCTACCCCACAAAATAAATCCAAAATTCGTTCATCTTGTTGTGGATCTAGCCACTCGATGGCCTGTGCGACCATACGCTGGTTAATATCAGCATTGACCTGCACAAAATTTCCCGGGCTAAATCGACATTCGACTTGGCCGTTAGCTAACAAATATTTGGGTAATTCAATATGATCGTCACTGACTAGCGAACGCAGTTCGCCATCATTATCTTGCACTAACAACTGTATTTGATGCTCCAAAGCAAACGCTTTCAGGCGCTGCTCATCATCGGTTTTCAATGCTTTGGTGATTCTAAGTACTGCAAATATGCCATTTTCAGCTTCAGTGAGTTCAAGGTGACCGAGTGTCATTTTAGCTTGTAACTGATTAAGCACGTTTGAGAAGGGTTCAATCAATGCCGACAATGCTACAGCCAATACATCGCACTGCTTAATATCAACGATATTATTGCTATTGGCAGCTCGAAAGCCTAATTGTAAATGCTTCGTCTTTTTATCAAATAACGTAGCTAGCCGTGCGCGACGACGATAATGCCATTGCTCACCGGTTATCATTGAAGTCATGATCTTGTCATCAATATTGACCGCTAACTTACCCATTAAATTTTGTAGTGCATCTTGCTTATATTCGCGCTGCGCATCAATGCTCATATGTTGTAAGTCGCAGCCACCACATTGCTGATAATGAGGGCATTGCGCCGCGACTCTTTTATCGGTTGCGATTTGAATTTTAAGCAGCTTAGCTTTAGCGTACTTTTTCTTTTGTTCAATTAATTGCGCGGTTACCGTTTCACCGGGCAGAGCCCCAGGAATAAATACCACTTTGCCGTCATGTTGAGCAATACCTGCACCGAGATGATCAAGTTGTGATACCGTTAAAGTCAACTTGGCCGACAGTTGTTTAGTTTTGTTTGGTTTTGCTTTAAAAAATTGTGCCATTTTGGCCTCAGGTATTGAATAAATGACTAGTCAAGACGGCTCTTTTTCTGGCAGTCTAGTCCTCATCATAGATAAAAAGTCTTTAGGAATAATGTCTTCACGATGAAAAATGCTAACAACATGACCAAATACAGTCTTCGCTCTTGGGTACTGGTACTTGCGTTAGCGCCAACGGTCATGGTGGGTATTCTACTTGGAAGTTACTTCACCATAAACCGTTTTTATGAACTCGAAGAGACCTTAATCAATCAAGGTAGAAGTATTGTCGAGCCTTTGGCCATTGCCAGCGAGTTCGGACTGGTCACTGAAGACAGAGAAGCCAGCAAACGTTTACTGGCAGCATCGCAATTAAACAACTCTGCCCTTATTCACTCAATTGCTATTTTTGATGATGAAAATCAATTATTTGTAACATCTCACTACCATAAAGATTTTGAGAGTATGCGCTATACAGCAGCGTTAAAGTCTTTAATTTCGACTCAGTATGAAACCATCGACGACACCATGGTGATACGGGTGCCGATTATGTCTTATACCGGCGTTAATCAACAAACTAACCCGCAAGGGGTGACAATTTCGCCCGCCAACGGCCCAAGAAAAATTATCACCAATGCTGAAGGGCAACAAATATTGGGGTATATCTCAATATTACTCAATAAAGAAAATGCCTTACTTGAGCAACACCGTGCCGCCATTGCCGCATTTGTCATTGTATTAATTGGGGTGCAGCTGAATCTGTTTTTCACATTCCGTTTGGTTAAGCATGTTAACTACCCCATTACTGAAATGGTAAGAGTAGTAGCAAAAATTCGTGAAGGTAAGTTAGACACCCGTCTTGATGGACAATTAATCGGCGAGCTAGATTTACTTAAGCGCGGCATTAATGCCATGGCTAGTTCATTGTCAGAATATCACGATGAAATGCAGCAAAACATTGACCAAGCGACCTCTGATTTACGGGAAACCCTTGAACAAATTGAAATCCAAAACGTCGAGCTTGATTTAGCCAAAAAGCGCGCCCTTGAAGCCAGTCGCATTAAATCAGAGTTCTTAGCAAATATGTCCCATGAATTAAGAACACCACTAAACGGTGTGATTGGATTTTCTCGGCAGTTAATTAAAACGCCGCTGCACTCAAGTCAGTTAGATTACATAAAAACCATTGAACGAAGCGCCAGTAACTTACTGGGGATCATTAATGACATTCTGGATTTCTCCAAATTAGAAGCCGGTAAAATGGTCTTAGAGAAAATGCCATTCGCCCTGCGGGAAACCATTTCTGAAACCGTCAGCATTGTGGCCGGCAGCGCTCAAGAAAAAGACATCGAACTGATTATTGATATTGACGACAACGTGCCTGAAAGTGTCAGCGGTGATGCGATGCGGGTTGCACAAATCATGACTAACCTATTGGGCAATGCGATTAAGTTTACCGATCAAGGTAGCGTTATTTTGAAAATTCATCTTGTAGGCCAAAAAGATGAAAATATTACCCTGCGCTGTGAAGTAATTGATACCGGTATTGGTATTGATGAAAGTCAGCAAGAATATCTGTTCCAGGCCTTTGGCCAAGCAGACTCGTCTATTTCACGCCGCTTTGGTGGTACCGGCTTGGGCTTAGTGATCACCAAACGTTTGATTAACCAAATGGGCGGCCAAATTGGCTTTACCTCAATTCCAAATCAAGGCTCAACATTTTGGTTCATGCTGCCATTGGAATTAAGCCAGTTTCATATTGGTGAAGTGCTGCATTTGGACTCTTTACGTAATAAAACCCTGTTGTTATTTGAATCAAGAGAGCTAAGCCGCGATATGCTCAATCGCCGCTTTGAAGCGTGGGGGCTACATTTAACCACTGTTGGCCAAATTAGCCATTTAGAGTCAACGCTTTCATCAAGCAAAGTGCATTACGATTATATTCTGCTTAACTGCCATGGCTTTAGTGATAAAGAGCAGTTATTAAGCTGTTTAAGCATGGCGAGGGAAAAGACCTCATGTTTAGTCTTGCTTCATGATTGCATCGAGCAGCAAAAAATATTAAACCAAGCATTGAGGCCTAATAGCGATATTTTACTCAGTATGCCAGTGAGTGACTACGAGTTGGCTAACCACTTAATTCATCCACCCACTCAAACAGCGCTATTAACCGAGTCACTACCCGCGACTGTGTATGAGCGCAAGAATTTGAGCGTACTTGCTGTTGATGACAACCTTGCTAACTTAAAGCTAATCGATACCCTACTGAAAGAGTTGGTGGTTAATGTCATCTCTGTCAATAACGGTGATGAAGCCGTGAGCTATGCCCAAAAACAAGCCTTCGATGTTATCTTTATGGACATTCAAATGCCCGGCACTGATGGGGTTACAGCAACCAAACTTATCCGCCAAGACTCACTTAACCGCAATACACCTATTATTGCGGTAACAGCCCACGCTATCGCTGAAGAGCGAGAATTAATTTTAGGTAGCGGCATGGACGGTTATCTGCCAAAACCCATTGATGAAGCGGCATTAAAAGGGGTGATTGATCGCTGGATAAATAAACCTAAATTTACCCACTTTGATATGCATACCCTTAATTGGGAGCTCTGCTTAGCACAAACCAATCAAAAACCGGATTTAGCATTAGAGATGCTGCAAATGTTGGTGGACTCACTGCCTGAAAGTGTCAGCAACATAGAAACGGCATTAAAAAGCAGCAATAGTTCGCTTATGCTGCAAACCGTGCATAAACTTCATGGAGCGAGTTGTTATTGTGGGGTGCCCAACACCCAAAAACTTTGCCAAGAATTAGAGTCTGCGTTAAAGCACAAAACCAACATCGAAGACTTAGAACCTGAAATACTTGAGTTACTTGACGAGCTAACTAAGGTAGAATCAGCAGCAAATCAAGTGATATCACAGTTATCAGCGGATGTTCCCTATGAGCAATAAACCCGGTTTTTTTAAGCGTTTAAAAGCGCTGTCATTACCTCAAAAGCAACTTTTTGCGACCGCGCTATGTCAGCGCATGCTGCCCAATTACGCCCTTTTCTCCGAAGTGTGTGAGTTTGGCGAGCCTAAAGTATTAAGCACAGTATTGGATTTACTTTGGCAATCACAATACGATAAAAAGCTTAAGTTTAATTACGATATTCACTTACAGCGTTTAGATGAAAATACCCCTGAGCCTGCAGATTTTGAAGCCTACGGTGTTTATCCTGCAATGGATGCTGCTGTAGCGTTATCGACTTTACTCGGTGGCATACAAGCTAAAATCGAAGAAGATATTACCAACGTCAGTAAATTATCATCAAGTACAGTGGCCAACTATATTGAAGCCATTAGCATTGAAGAACTTGAAGACGTCATGAATGAAGATGTTGTAGAAGAGTTCGTATTTAACCATCCTGTAATGCAAGAAGAGAAGCACTTACAAGGAATGTTATTAGATGTGATTGAAGAAGCAACAAAAATCACACCTGAATTCATTAAGGAATTACGCAAAGAAATCATTGATGCTGGCGTGTCTAATATCGGCATCAGTCTGCAGCAATGATACTTTTAAAGTAGCAATAGCACTCTTT